>CACXNH010000011.1 GCA_902768955.1 uncultured Bacteroidia bacterium
TGAGAAGAGTCGAACTTCCACGGGCTAATGCCCACCACCCCCTCAAAGTGGCGTGTCTACCATTTCACCACACCCGCATCTTTTGGGACTGCAAAGATAATGAGCATTTTTGAATTCCCAAAACTTTTTGCGACTTTTTTGCTTATTATCCTAATAAATATTTCCCAGGTCAAAATTAATTGCTATCTTTGCAGGCTCCCACGAGTTGGGGCACAACGCTTTTAATTAATTTTTAAACAACAGATTCACAATGGCTGTTAAAATCAGACTCCAGCGCCACGGTAAGAAGAATTTCGCATTCTTCCACATTGTAGTGGCAGATTCCCGCGCACCGCGTGACGGTAAGTTCATCGAGCTCCTTGGCTCCTACAACCCCAACACCAACCCCGCCACCATCGTCCTTGACGGTGACAAGGCCCTTGCATGGCTCAAGGTAGGTGCCCAGCCCACGCTGGTTACCCGCCGCATCCTCTCCTATGAGGGTGTTCTCCTTCGCAAGCACCTTGCAGAAGGCGTAGCAAAGGGTGCTCTCACCCAGGCTCAGGCCGACGAAAAATTCGCCGCCTGGAAGGCCCAGAAGGATGAGAAGGTTGCTGCCAAGAAGACCGGTCTCAAGAATGAGGCAATTGCTGCTGCAAAGGCTGCAAAGGCCGCTGAGGCTCTGGTGAACGAGGCCCGTGCAAAGGCTATCGCCGAAAAGAAGGCTGCCGCTGAGGCCGCTGCCGCCGCAAAGGCTGCAGAGGACGCCGCAGAGGCTGCCCCCGCAGAAGAACCCGCAGCAGAGGCTTAATGCTTAAAATTGCGCAGGTTCTCAAATCCAACGGGACAGACGGAGGGCTGCTTCTGAGTTTCTTTGATGTCTCCCCGGAGGATTTAGACCTTCAGGAACCGGTATTCATCGAATTCGATGGACTGCCGGTTCCCTTTTATTTTGAATCGTTTACACGTCGCGGCAATAACCGCGCAATAGTCCATGTCACCGGCGTCCACTCTCTGAAGGACGCGGATGAACTTGCCGGAGCCTCTGTCTATGCAGACTATTTTGAGGAGGAAAATGAGGAAGATCTCACCGGCTGGAGGGTAAAAAAGGCCGATGGCACCTTTGTGGGCACCGTTACAGGCCATGAGGACATCCCCGGCAATCTTTGTATTTATGTGGAAACTCCCGGCGGAGAGGTTCTTCTGCCTCTCAATGAGGAGCTTGTGATATCCATGGATCCGGAAGGGAAAGTCCTCACCCTCACCATTCCGGAAGGCCTTATCTAGTTTTCTTCAGGTAAAGGGTCATTGAAAGGCTCCAGGAAGGGATTTGTCATTCCTTCCCGGCCGATAGTCGTGGGCTGCCCGTGCCCCGGGATGGCATCCGTTTCCCCGGGAAGGACCATGATCTTGTGGAGGATGGAATCCATAAGGATGTCGTAATCTCCGCCAGCAAGGTCTGTGCGGCCGATACTTCCTGCAAACAGGGTGTCTCCGCTGAGAAGGAGGTTGTCTTCCTTTATGTAGTAGCACACGCTTCCGGGGCTGTGGCCGGGGGTGTGGATTACATTGAACGTGATGCCTGCAATGGTGAGGACCTCTCCATCGGCCACATCAATGGTGGGGAAGTCGTGGCGGAGGAAGTTGAAGCCCTCGGAATATCGGCCGGAAGTCATCCTGTCCATTATATCCTTGTCTTCCGGGTGCTCGTAGACGTTGATGCCCGGGAAAGCGGCGCAAAGCCTCTCTACGCCCCACACGTGGTCAAAATGGCCGTGGGTAAGGAGGATGGCTTCCGGCAAAAGTCCATTGGCCGATAAAAAATCCGTGAGCTCCACGCATCCGTCAGGGGAGGACATTCCGGGGTCCACAACCACGCATTTCCCCTCCCCGTCCTGCCACAGGACAATGCAGTTTGTTTCAAGTGGATTGAAGGTGAATATTCTTGTATGTAGCATCTTCCTTTGAAATTTTCAATTGCAAATTTAACAAAGATTTTGCATCTTTGTATAATGTAATGCCCCTCTTCCAATGCATATAGGAATAGCAGGAAACATAGGCGCCGGTAAAACCACGCTCACAACACTTTTGGCCCACCATTACGGCTGGACGCCAAAATTTGAGTCCGTCACCTATAACCCATATCTGGAGGACTATTACAAGGACATAAAGCGCTGGTCTTTTGCGCTGGAGATGTATTTCCTCCAGCAGCGTCTCCATGACGTCATGGAAATCCGGAAGTCCAGGGACGTAATCATCCAGGACCGTACCCTGTTTGAGGGCGTACATATCTTTGTGGCCAACAATTACGCGCAGGGAAACCTCTCTGAGCGGGACTACAACACATACATGGACACTTACAACGTCATGATGGAAGTTGTCCATGAGCCGGATCTGATGATCTACCTCCGCTCCAGCATTGAGCATCTTGTGTCCCAGATCCAGAAGAGGGGCCGGGACTATGAGCAGTCCATCTCCATCGAATACCTCGCCGGCCTTAACCAGAGGTATGAGAAATGGATATCGGAGTACAAGGGCAAGCTCATAATAATTGAGGCCGATAATATGGATTTCCTCAATCGGCCTGAAGATTTTGCCCAGATCACGGACCGCATAGACGCAGAGCTATATGGCTTGTTCTAGTATCATTCTGTTATTGTCATTCTTCTTATTGTCATTCTGAGCGCAGTTATTGTCATTCTGAGCGCAGCGAAGAATCTTAAAAAAGGTAATAAAAAGATAAAAATTAAAACCAGTATATATGCATATCGCTATCGCCGGAAATATCGGCAGTGGAAAAACCACTCTTACAAAGATGCTCGCCGCCCACTACGGCTGGACCCCCAAGTTTGAATCGGTAGATTTCAACCCTTATCTGGCCGATTTTTATGAAGACATGGAGCGCTGGTCCTTCAACCTCCAGATATACTTCCTCAATAAGCGCTTCCAGGACGTCGTGGAAATCTCCAAGCACAAGGATGTCATCATCCAGGACCGCACAATATATGAGGACGCCCGCATCTTTGCCCCCAACCTCCACGCAATGGGCCTGATGAGCACGCGTGACTTTGAGAACTATTCGGATCTCTTCGACCTTATGATGTCACTGGTGAATCCCCCGGACCTTATGATCTACCTCCGTTCCAGCATCCCCAACCTCATCGCCCAGATCCAGAAGAGGGGCCGTGAGTATGAGCGTTCCATCCGTATAGACTACATTACTGGCCTTAACCAGCGCTACGAAGACTGGATAAAGGATTACAAGTCACGCCTCCTCATTGTAGATGTGGACAATATCAAGTTTGAAAGCAAGCCTGAGGATTTCCAGTATATCACCGATAAGATAGATGCAGAGCTTTACGGCCTGTTCCCCTCTGAAAAATAACCTGAACTATGGCAGAAACAATTACTATCATTGACTTTGTAGAGCATTACTCTCACAAATATCCCAACCATACCTATCTCCGT
Organism: uncultured Bacteroidia bacterium; assembly: GCA_902768955.1. Taxonomy (GTDB): domain Bacteria; phylum Bacteroidota; class Bacteroidia; order Bacteroidales; family UBA932; genus Cryptobacteroides. The sequence continues at coordinate 3,448 of CACXNH010000011.1, forward strand.
GAAAAGGTGGATGGCGCATGGAAGGAACTTACCCAGGAGCAAACACGCAATGAGGCGTACCGCATAGGCGCCGGCCTCATGTCCCTTGGCCTTAAGAAAGGAGACCGCATAGCCCTCCTGTCAGAGAGCCGCGCTATGTGGATACTCTCGGAGCTTGGCGCAATGTACGCCGGTGCAACGGATGTTCCCCTTTCCGTAAACCTTGGAGAAGGCAAGGACCTTGTGTTCCGTATAAATCACTCTGAATCCAAATGGATTCTTGTGTCAGGAAACCACCTTCCCCGCATCCGTGCCGTCCTCCCGGAGTGTCCCGGGGTGGAAAAGGTGATTGTGTTTGACGACACCGCCTTTGACTATGACAAACTTGAACCCAAGGAAATCCGCATCTCTGAAATCCAGAAGATGGGAGATGAGTTCCTCAAGGCACACAGGCTGGAATTCGAGTCCCGGTATAAGTCCGTCGGCCCGGACGACTACGCCAATATCTCCTACACATCCGGCACCACCGCAGACCCTAAGGGTATTCTCCTTACTCACCGCAACTATACCGCCAACGTAGAGCAGGGCCGTTCCGTCATCAGCATTCATGAGGGCGCCACAATGCTCATCATCCTGCCCCTGGACCACTGCTTCGCTCACGTTGCGGGTATGTACACAATGATGTCCTACGGCGGTTCCATCGGCTTTGTCCCTATCGGCAAAAATGCCCTTGCAACGCTGCGTAACGTGCCTGTGGCAATATCGGAGGTACGTCCTCACGTGATGCTTTCCGTGCCCGCCCTGGCCCGTAACTTCAAGAAGAACATTGAGGCCGGCATCAAGAAGAAAGGCCCGTTTGTGGAAAAACTCTTCAATTTTGCAGTACGTAATGCCATCGCATACAACAAGGAGTATTACAACCGTGGCACAGGCCTCAGCTGCCTCCGCTGGCCCCTTGTGAAGCTCTTCGACAAAATTCTCTTCAATCAGGTTCGCGAAAGCTTCGGCGGCCGTATGCTCTTCTTTGTGGGCGGCGGCGCGCTTCTGGACATTGAGCTCCAGCGCTTCTTCTGCGCAGTGGGTATGCCCATGTTCCAGGGTTATGGCCTCACGGAAGCAACCCCCATCATCTGCGCAAACTCCGCCGGGCACGCGCGCTTCGGCTCCTCCGGCCGCATTGTCCGTCCCATGGACTGCGTCATCCTGGATGCAGAGGGCAAGGAAGTCCCTCACGGCACCCGCGGAGAGATTGTCATTCGCGGTGAAAACGTGATGGCAGGTTATTGGAAAAATCCCAAGGCCACTGCCGATACAATCATAGACGGATGGCTTCACACCGGAGATATGGGTTATATCTGCCCTGAAGACCCCGAGTTCCTCTATGTGGTTGGCCGCTTCAAGAGCCTCCTCATATCCTCAGACGGTGAAAAGTATTCCCCGGAAGGCTTTGAGGACAACCTCACCGAAACCTCCAAGTGGGTAAATGCCTGCGTGCTCCACAATGACCAGAAGCCCTTCTGCGTAGCCCTTGTGGTTCCGGATAAGGCTGCTCTCTCAGAGGCTGCCACAAAGCACGGCCTTGATCCCGCTACTGAAGAGGGCAAGCGCTATATGCTTGATCTCATCCAGTCCGATGTAGACTCCTACAAGAAAGGCGGCAAACATGAGGGAATGTTCCCTGAACGCTGGCTACCTTCCGCAATCGGTGTCTGTGATGAAGAATTCACCATTGCCAACAAGATGATGAACTCCACCATGAAGATAGTCCGTGGCAAGGTTGAGGAGCATTACGCAGGCCTTTTGGATTACCTCTACACCGTGGAGGGTAAGGACATCCACAACCCCCGCAACATGGCCGCGCTGTAGTGAACACTATCTGGCTGGACACAATAGATTCCACAAACACGGAGGCGCTGAGGCGTCTGCCGGAACTTGAGAGCGGCACAGTGCTGGCGGCGCGTGAGCAAACCGCCGGCCGTGGGCAGCGTGGAAACACCTGGTTCACAGAACCTGGAAAGAACCTCACTTTCAGCATAGTCCTTAAATACGGCCCCGGGGCCGTAGCTCCAATGCCCGCAGCGGATTCCATCTGGCTCAATTACCTCATGTCCGTGACCATTGTGGATTTCCTGCAGAGTCACGCAATATGGTGCAAGGTGAAATGGCCCAATGACGTTTATGTGGGTAAGAACAAGATTTGCGGCATCCTGATAGAAAATACCTTTGATGGCAGCGGGCTGGCTGCCTCAGTGATAGGAGTGGGATTGAACATAAATCAGAAAGAATTCCCGCAGCTGGCCAATGCCACATCACTGTGGAGCCTTACAGGAAAGGAGCATAATCTTGAAAAGTGTCTTGAAAAACTGATGTCCGGTTTTGAGGGATGGCTACCATGTCTTGAAGATCCTGCCCGCAGAAACAGCATTTTCTCTAGCTATTCCACCCATCTTTTCAATCTGGATGTAAACGCCCGCTACCACGACTACCTGACAGACCGTGAATATACAGGCAAAATAAAGGGAGTAGCTCCCGACGGACGCCTTATGATATGGGATTTGGAAGCACCTGGGAAGCCCCTGCGCTATTACAGATTCAAGGAAGTGGGATATATTATATAAGTTCGTCGCGCTCCCTGATGTCCTTCAGGCGGAGTTGAACGGTTGAAGATCCGCGGTAGAAGTTCTCTACAATTGAATAGCAGATATCAATGGGGTTACCGGCCTTGATGTGGTCATAGAACTGGGCCATATTGAATCCGATAGCGGCAATCTGCCTGTAGGGCTGGCTCTCCTGCATAAGGTCCAGCTTAAGGTGCACGCCGCCGGCTCCCACCTTGCGTCCGTTGCCGGCGTCATATACATCCTCCGTAAGGAATACGGGGTTGCTGTTTCCGGGACCGAACGGCTGGAACTGCTTGAGGATGCGGGTGAACTTGGGGGTGATCTGTGAGAAGTTGAGACTGGCGTCAATCTCCACCACGGGTGTGAGTTCCTCACGGGTGATGTTACCGGCCACAAACTTGTTCATACGATGGCAGAACTCTTCCAGGTTCTCTTCCTTCAAGGTAAGGCCTGCCGCATATACGTGGCCACCGAAGTTCTCCAAAAGATCCGCGCAACTCTCAATGGAGGAATAAAGGTCAAAGCCCTGTACGCTTCGGGCGCTGCCGGTTACAAAACCGTTGCTCTTGGTGAGAACTACAGTGGGCTTGTAATATGCCTCCACAAGGCGTGAAGCCACAATGCCAACCACGCCCTTGTTCCAGGTGGGGTCGTAGACTATTGTTACGTTCTCCGTTTCCAGCGCCGTTCCATTCTGCACCATCAGGAGGGCTTCCTGTGTGATTTCACGGTCAATGGACTTGCGCTCATTGTTGTTGTCGTTGATCTGTTCCCCGATGCGGAAGGCCGTGCGGTCATCAGTGGCGGTGAGAAGTTCTACGGCAAGGCGGCCGCTTTCCATGCGGCCTGCGGCATTGATACGAGGGCCGATCTTGAATACAATATCATCAATAGAGATGTGCCCTGGCTCCAGCTGGGCAAGGTTTATCATTGCCAGAAGACCCTTACGGGGATTATCATTGAGGCGCTTGAGGCCGAAGTGCGCCAGGATGCGGTTTTCCCCGGTCATGGACACAAGGTCTGATGCGATGGACACCACCTGAAGGTCCAGCAGCGGCTCCAGGATTGCGGGATCCAGATTGTACTTCTGGACATATCCCTGGGCCAGTTTGAAACCCACTCCGCAGCCGCAGAGGTCATCGAAGGGATAATTGCAGTCCTCACGCTTGGGGTCCAGGATGGCCACTGCACCAGGAAGTTCTTCTTCCGGAAGGTGGTGGTCACAGATAATCACATCTATATCCTTGGCCCTGGCGTATTCCACCTTTTCAATGGCCTTGATGCCGCAGTCCAGAGTGATAACAAGGTCCACTCCATTGTCTCCGGCCCAGTCAAGGGCCTTGTATGAGAGGCCGTAACCTTCATCATAGCGGTCCGGGATATAGAAATCCACTTTGGAGGTGAACTGCTTCACAAAGGAGTAAACCTGCGCAACTGCAGTGGTGCCGTCTACGTCATAGTCTCCGTAGACAAGGATGTGCTCCTGGCCCACAATTGCCTGATGGAGCCTTTCTACGGCCTTGTCCATGTCTTTCATGAGGAAGGGGTCATGGAGCTCATCAAGGCTGGGGCGGAAGAAACTGCGTGCCTGCTCAAAAGTTTCCACGCCCCTTTGGACAAGAAGCTCTGCCAGAACCCGGTCAATGCCAAGTTCTGCAGCCAGACGGGCCGATTTCTCAGGATCTGCCGCCGGCTTCAAAGTCCACTGTTTGTCTGATAAGGCCATAGTCTTACAAAGATAGCGAATCCGCATTATAATTGCAAGGGTCGTTTCAGGAATAAGTTGTATATTTGCACGTATGAAGACTGTAAAAAATATCGTAGCCGCCTTGCTGCTCATAATCCCGCTGAGCCTTGGCGCCCAGACCAAAGCGGAAACATCCCTCTACGGAAAAACCGTCAGGAAATTCTCCATCAAGGCGGCCGATAAATTCCTAAAGAAGTACCCCAACTCCGTATATGCGCCTGAGGTTATGCATCTTAAGGACTCAGTCCTGATGGCTCAGTACATTGCAGCCAATGTAAGCACTCTCTCCCACGATGCTGCAATGGCTGTGGCCGGTGGCGCGGTGGATGCAATCGGCTGGAAAAAGGACGGCGTAGAGCACGTCCTGGCACTGGATCCTGACCTCACCCTCCGTGTCCTGTCCCCGGACGGCGCGCTTGAAGATACCCGTGTGATTCCAGTCTACACAATGTCTTCGGCCACCCCAGCCCTGGTCACTCCCATGGAAATCATCTCCCCGTTCGGAGGCAAGCGGAAGTACATCCACTTCGCATATCGCGGCGGCACGGATGAATATGTTGAGGCTCTCTACCTCCCGGAAGAGGATCTCGTGAACCAGGCGCTGTTTTACGGCAAAGGTGACGGCATTCGCATAGAGGGCCAGAGCCCGGAGATGATAGAAGGGGTGAATATATCGGCAGAAGTTGCCTGGCTGGTTGCCCGTCTCCGTGAGAACCCCAGTCTGATCCAGATTTCAAAGGCCGATATCCTCACCGACGATTCCATCCAGTGGTGGCTCCAAAAGAACCCCGAGGCACAGACATCAGCCACAAAACTCACCTTTGGAAAACTGGACCCGGAATCATCCATTGTGGAGGCCTGCAAGAAAGCCCGCAAAGAAAAGGGCTCAGGGCGGTCTGCTGCCATATTTGATATCCGCGGCTACACCCTTATATGCACCGTCTCCGGCGGGGAATACACGCTGGTCTGGTGTGAGCCGGTTTGCACCAACCGCAATACCCAGCCGTATATCCGCTCAATCTATTTTGACTCTGACGGCACCACCCTCAATCTGTTCTATTACAAGGGCAAAACCACATTCAAAAAGAAGATTTCACTCCCATCACGCACTCTGAGGCACATGAAATAGCTGCCGGGGCCAGGCTTCTTGCCCTCCCGGCCGCCGCGTGACACAAAAATGGCCCTTTTTGTTCCTCCAGCTGGTCTCAAGACCGCCGCGTGACACAGAATAGGCCTTTTTTGTATCCCCAGATGGCCTGGCCGGCTATGGCTTGTAATCTTTTGCCCTTAAAAGCTGATTCACAATATGTAATGATATCCCGAGAGTCCCGGCTATTTGTTCCGTGGATACATTGTATTGCCTGTTAAGGGTAACGGCAAGCCGTGCAAGTTCAGCCCCCTCGAGCCGGGAAACCGACTTCCCTTTATAGTTCCGCTGTAGCAGGTTGGAGACAATGACTCCAACATCTTGCTCCTGGTACTCAATCTCCTCATCAATGGAATGCGCGATCTTGACAAATGATTCGTAATCCTTCACAAGGCATGTTGTGTAGTCTTTGGGTGTCTTGAACAGTTTTCTTACAAGCCTCCTATTCACAAAGGATGAGGGAAGCAATCCCAGCACGGGATGAAACTGCCAGTCTGGGGGGAGCTCTGCCTTGCTGCCGGTCCAACTAAGTATTTCCCGGACTGTCATATCCTTGACCTTCTTCCCCTCTATAAACTTGCCTAGCAGAGAATACGTCAGATAACTGCTGCACCAGGGGTAACCACCGGGGACTGCCATCAGTTTCTCATAATGGTTTCTGTCCAGGTAGAGGATATTGGCACGCATCTGATCTTCGTCCTTTATTGATACCAGTTTAAAACCATAATCCTCCGGAAGCGGTCTGTAGCCATCCGAAACAAGACGGAGATTCAACTTCCGCTTCAGATACAAAAACGCCTCGACTGCATCATTGCCAGTTCCGCTTAAAATGATATGAATATGGTTGGGCATTAAGGAGAAGTCATATATTTCCAAAGAGAACCGGATGCAGATTAATCCCATAAGGACCATTCCATAAGCGAACTGAGCCACATTATTAAAAATGAAGCCATCCTTCCATCCGTCTGTACAGAGGTGATAATACCCCTTCCCCATTCTCCGGTATTCGTTCCTGTCTTTTCTATATTTCTCCATACCGCAAATATGGGAAAAGTTATCCGTTTCAAACGTTGTGAAACGAATGAAACGGATAAATACCATCAGGAAGGATTGTGAGGTACTTTCATTACATATTATTTGACAATCATTTGCACGAAAACCGGCATTTTTGTGTATTTTTGTGAAATGTTGATTGCTCTTGAAGGCTTCATGGGAAGCGGAAAAACTACAGTGGGGCGCATTCTTTCGGATGCGCTGGGGTGTCCGTTCATAGATTTGGATGAGGTCATTGTCCGTAAAGCCGGCCGTCCAATCCCGGCTATTTTTGAGGCCGACGGCGAAGCCGGTTTCCGCCGCCTTGAAAAGAAGGCACTGGAAGAAACCATATCAAAGTACGGTGAATCTACGGCCGTTTTGGCATTAGGCGGCGGCACGGTAACGGTACCCGGAGCCGTGAAGTTATTGAAGGAAAAGACGCTATGTATATACCTCAGGGCATCTTTTGAAACACTTCAGGAACGGTTGGAAGGCCAAAAGGCAGGCAGGCCGCTTGCTGGGGAAGGCCTTGAGGAGCGTCTGGCTGCACGCGAGCCGCTTTATGAGGCTGCCGTCCACATAACAATTGATACGGATGGTCTTTCCCCGGACCAGATTGCAGATGAAATAATCATTGACTGCCTATAGGCCATCTGGGGATACAAAAAAGGCCGATTCTGTGTCACGCGGCGGTCTTGAGACCAGCTGGAGGAACAAAAAGGGCCGATTCTGTGTCACGCGGCGGCCGGGAGGGCTGTAAGCCGGCCCGGGTCACTAGAACAGTGTGGGTTCCCAGTCGTCAAAGTCTACGACGCCGGAGTCCGGGGTGTCGTCCTGGGCTTCTGAAGCGTCTTCAGAGGGTGCGGCTGCCTTGGCGATGTCTTTATCCCGGGGGGTGGGCTGGACCTGGTCCACGGCATCGGACTCACCTGGCTGGACCTGGTCCACGGCGTCATCGGCAACGGGGGAGTCATCGGCCATATCATCATCTCCTTCAAAAGGCTCTGCCGCAATTGCTTCGCCGGGAACTTCCGGCTCATCCTTTTCAAGAGGCTCCCCAAACTCCACGGCCTTGAGGTCATACGGTGAGCACTTCTTGCCCTTGGCCGATATGCCCTTCTTGGCAATGAATTCCGCTACGTCCACGGTTTCCGGTTCACGATGGGCAAATTTGCCGCCGAAGGTGAGAACCAGTTGAGGATAGTCGTCAGACGAGATATCCACCAGCTTGGAGCCGCGGGCTTCTGAGATGAACACAACGGGATTGTTGTTGCTTTCCGTAAAGCTGAAGCGCTTCACGTAATATGCCTTGGCGGCATTGTCCCAATACACCACGGTGAATACCTTGGAAGTATCCAGCTTTTCAATGCGGATAACATCTCCCTGGTACTTGTTCACAAGGTCATAGGTAGTGGTGTAATATGAACCGTCCGAGAAGATTGCCAGCACGCGGTCTTCTCCGGAGAACTTTCCAAGGTGGTCTCCGCGGCCGTCCTCGTTGAGGCGCTGGATATCCGGGTCATACCATATATCCTTGCCCTCAAGGGTGGTTATGCCCTTGGACTTGAGTTGGATACGTGCTATGGCGTTCTTTGTTACAAGGTTACCGCGGGAAGCGCGTCCCTTGATGGCCAGGGCGGAGAAATCCCACTCCAGCTGCGTTTTCTTGATACCCTTCTTGGGGCGGAGATTGATCTTCACGGTCTCTGCCTCGCCGTTATGGTTTACGGTGAACCAAAGGATCTTGGATTCCGGAGCACCGGTTGTTATGTCGTAATCCTTGTCGCGGGTTACGGAGGTGATGGCAAAGCGCTTGGCATAGTGTGCCGGGCCCTTGCCGTCACGGTAAATAACGTTGTAGATGGTGCGTTCGTCACCGCGGTTGAAAACGCCGGCATAAAGGAGGTCCTTCCCAAAGAAAGCCTTGTCCTGCACCTTTGTGACGCGGAATTTGCCATCCCGGCCGATAACAATGATCTCAGAAAGGTCTGAGCATTCACACACATATTCGCCCTCGTCCCTCTTAAGGCCGATACCAACAAATCCCTCCTCCAGGTTTGCATAGAGTTTGGCGTTGTTTGAAACAACCTTTGTAACGGTGATGTTCTCAAGGGAGGAAATCTCCGTAAGACGTGGCCATGCTGCGCCGTATTTCTTCTTGAGGTTCCTGAACCAGTCTATGGTGAACTCCGTGATATGCTCAAGGTGGTCCTTAACCTCCCTCATCTGGTCCTCGATGGCGTAAATCTTCTCATCCAGGGCCTTGGTGTCAAACTTGGAGATTTTGCGCACCGGTTTTTCCACCAGTTTCAAGATATCTTCCATCACTATGGGCCTGTGCAGAAGATCCTGATACTGGAGCATCTGGGAAAGGATGTCCTGAAGCTGCTCCTCCCAACTCATCTGGTTCTGCTCCAGAACCTTGTAGATGCGGTTTTCAAAGAAGATGCGCTCCAGGGAACTGTAATGCCAGTCGTTCTCCAGTTCTCCAAGTTTCACCTCAAGTTCTGCCTTCAAGATATCCCTTGTATGATAAGTGTCATACTCCAGGATCTCATCCACGGTGAGGAACACCGGTTTGTTCTCACGGATGACGCAGGCGTTGGGGGAAATCTTGGTCTCGCACTCCGTGAAGGCGTATAGGGCGTCAATAGTCTTGTCGGGGGAAACATCGGCCGGAAGATGGATTATGATCTCCACTTTGTCCGTGGTCATATCGTCAATCTTCTTGATGTTTATCTTCTTCTTCTCCTTGGCCTTCAGGATGCTGTCAATGATGCCCTGGGAGGTTTTTCCGTAGGGGATTTCCGTGATGGTGACGGTGTTCTTGTCCACCTTGTTGATGCGGGCGCGGACCTTCACCATACCGCCTCTCTTGCCCTTGTTGTACTTTGAGCAGTCTGCGATTCCGCCGGTAGGGAAGTCCGGAAGAATCTCAAACGGCTGACCCTTCAGGATGGCAATAGAGGCGTCAATCAGTTCGTTGAAATTGTGCGGCAGGATCTTGGAGCTGAGGCCGGCGGCAATGCCTTCGGTACCCTGTGCCAGCAGCAGCGGGAAGCGCACTGGAAGCTCCGTGGGCTCCTGGTTGCGGCCGTCGTAGGAAGTCATCCAGGGAGTAACCTTGGGATCGAATACAACTTCCTTTGCAAACTTGGAAAGACGGGCCTCGATATAACGGGGCGCTGCATTTGAGTCTCCGGTGAGGATGTTGCCCCAGTTACCCTGGCAGTCGATGAGGAGGCCCTTCTGGCCCAGCGTCACAAGGGCGCCAAGGATGGAGGCGTCTCCGTGGGGATGGTACTGCATAGCCTGGCCCACAATGTTTGCAACCTTTGTGTAGCGGCCGTCGTCCATTGTGGCCATAGTGTGCAGAACGCGCCTCTGAACGGGCTTGAAGCCGTCTACGATATGCGGCACGGCCCTGTCCAGAATGGTATAGGATGCATAGTCCAGATACCACTCCTTGAACATTCCGGAGAGTTTGTACTTGCGGATGTCTCCGCTGAGGAGTTTATCGAATTTCCCGGACGCGGCAGCGTCTTCTCCCAGTTCCTCGTCTTCGTCTTCAGGTGCGTTTTTGATGTCGTCCCAATCTTCTGCCATAATTCATTTTGTCATGGCCGGCGTGACCGGCCATCTCTAAAATTCATATCCAAACCGGCGGAGTTCCCTGCGGTCCTCCCTCCAGTCAGGGTCCACTTTTACAAAAGTTGAAAGGAAGACCTTCTTCTGGAAGAAGTCTTCCATATCTATGCGGGCCTCGGTGCCCACCTTTTTGAGCATAGCGCCTTTCTTCCCTATGATGATGCCCTTCTGGGACTCCCTCATCACATAGATGACGGCGCTTATCTCATAACGCTGCTCGCCCTCGTGGAAGGACTCTATCTCCACCTGGCAGGAGTAAGGAATCTCTTCCGAATAGTTGAGGAAGATTTTCTCACGGATTATCTCCGACGCAAAGAAGCGAAGGTTCTTATCCGTAAACTGGTCCTTGTCAAACCAGGCCGGAGCCTCCGGAAGCCTTGATGAAACGGCCTCCATAATGCTCTCAAGGTTGAATTTCTCCTGGGCCGATGCCGGAATAACCTCTGCCTCCGGGAGCCTTTCCTTCCACCACTGCATCAGTTCCACCACCTTCTCCTGGGTGGAGAGGTCAATCTTGTTCAGAACAACCACAACGGGGCAGACTACCTTGGAGAGTTTCTCAATGTAGGCGTCGTTTTTATCTGGCTTCTCAACGGTGTCCGTCACGTAAAGGATTATATCGGCATCCCCTATTGCGGTGTCCACAAAAGAGAGCATATTCTCCTGAAGCCTGTAATTGGGCTTGAGGATGCCGGGGGTGTCACTGTAGACAATCTGGAAGTCTTCCCCGGACACTATGCCCATTATGCGGTGACGGGTGGTCTGGGCCTTTGCCGTCACTATTGAGAGCTTTTCACCCACAAGGGCGTTCATCAGCGTGGATTTACCCACGTTGGGATTGCCGATTATATTTACGAATCCTGCCCTGTGTGCCATTATACGTATGCTCCCATTTTGAGGATGTTCACCTCTCCTTCGGTGAGGTAGCGCCAGTCGCTTTTCTTGAGGCCTTTCTTGGTGAGGCCTGCAAAATACACGCGGTCAAGGGCACGGACCTCGTAGCCAAGGGCTTCGAACAGGCGGCGCACGATGCGGTTCTTGCCGGAGTGGATCTCAATGCCAAGCTGGCGGTGGTCGTGGGCGTCTATGTACTCAAGTTCATCGGCCTTTGTAATGCCGTCACTGAGTTCCATGCCCTCCAGGATCTTCTCTTTATCCTCTTCCTTGAGGGGGGTGTCCAGGACCACCTGGTAAATCTTTTTCTTGTTGTAGGAGGGGTGGGTGAGCTGCTCTGCCATCTCTCCGTCGTTGGTGAACATCAGGACGCCGGTGGTGTTCTTGTCCAGTCGGCCCACTGGGAATACCCTGGTGGGGCAGCCCTTCAGGAGATCCATCACGGTTTTCTCTGCGTGGGGGTCACTGGCGGTGGTGACATAGCCCTTGGGCTTGTTCATCACGATGTAAACTTTCTCTTCTCCCTTGAGGCGCTGTCCGTTGAAGCGGACATCGTCAGTGAGGACGTTCACCTTTGTGCCAAGTTCGGTCACAACCTGTCCGTTCACGGTTACAACACCGCTCTGGATCATTGTATCGGCCTCCCTGCGGGAGCAAACGCCGGAATTGGCGATGAATTTGTTGAGGCGCACAACCTCCTTTATCTCTGTAGGGGCGCTGTCATTATCGGAGTAATGACCGTTTACCTGGGGCTTACGGCGAAGCATGGCGTCCATGCCTTCCCTGGCGCCGTCCCTTTTCTTGTAGGGCTTGCCATATCCGGAGCCGCTGCGGGAACTGCCGGGTTTTGAATAGCCGCTGCGGGCCGATGAAGAGCCGCCGCTCCTGCGCTCACCGTAGGAGGAACTTCTTTCGGGGCGGCCGCCTTCACGGCGCTCTCCGTACGGAGCACGCTCGGGGCGTCCTGCGCCACGGTAATCACCATGCTGGGGTGCACCGCTTCTTCTTGCAGGGCGGTCTCCGTCAGAGAAACTGCGGCTGGTGGAATAATCTACTTTTTCTGCATGAGATGTCTCAGGCCTTCTTGCGATACGTTTTCTCGTACCTCTTTTACTGTCTTCCATAATACACTACTTTACGACTCACGTCGTTACTTAAGTTTGAAAATATATGTGATGGTGCCGGTCTGGAGTGCCGGAGCATCAGCTTTCATGTTAAAATTAGCCTTCATGGCGGCGTTACGCGCCGCGTTCCAAAGCTCTTTGTTTGTTACGGTGGTTCCTTCAGCGCCGGGGATGGCTTCCGTTACTTTTCCGTACTGATCCACCTTGATCTGGACAACCACAATGCCTTCCGCCTGGGTGGCGTATGAGGGCTTGGGAAGCGAACCAACCACCGAACGTCCTTTCAGATGGGCATTGGCTACTCCTTCCACCTTTCCTTCCTTGGCGTTGCCGTCCGGCTGCCCGGCCTTGAAGCCCTCTGAGGCCTCCTGGGCGCTATGGGGCGCGGTGGCGCTGTTGTCCTTCTTGCTCATTCCGGGGAAAGCCGCCCTGGGGTCAAGTTTGGGCTCTTCCTCCTGCTTTGGAGTGGGGACCTCAACGTCTCCAACGGGATCCGGCTTGGTGGCTGGTGTTACGTTGGGAACGGGATTCACGTGGGGGGATTCTGCCTTTTGGACCAGTTCCACTTCCTTTTCAAGGTTCACTTCCTCTGCCTGGGGCTGCCTGCCGACGCGGGTTTGGACGGGCTTTGACATATCTTCCTCTTCCTCGAACTCAATCACAAGGGACGTGCGCTCCGGCGGCGGGGGATCAAGGTATGTGAGGCCGCTTGTGAGGCAAACCACCAGCGCGGCGGCATGAATGCCCAGCGTGACCAGGATGCCGGTCACGCTGGCGTTTTTCTCGCTCTTTTTCTGTGTGCGCTGGTATGGCTGCATAATGCTATTCCGCTTGCGTTGCCAGGATTACCTTGTAGTGGTTCCTCTTGGCTATATTCATTACCTGGACCACTTCTCCCACGGGGACTGTCTGGTCACTGTAGATGGAGAAGGTTGGGTCTTCCTCTGCGGAAAGAAGGCCGATAAGTTCATCTTCCACGTCTGCGAAGACAGTAGGCTCAGTGTCTCCGTTGATGTGGTAGGTATAGGTGTCATCTCCCCAGTCCTTGATGCTCACGCTTACCGTTGCCTTTGCGTTCACCTGGCCCGTTGATTTAGGAAGGAGAAGCTTGAGGGCATTGGGGTTTATGAGCGTAGAGGTCACTAGGAAGAATATAAGCAGCAGGAACACTATATCCGTCATGGAGGATACACTGAACTGCGCGTCTACCTTTGTGTTTCTCTTGAGTGCCATTATTCCTCTGTTGCAGAAGGTTCGTTGATGGCTATGTCAATGAACTCCAGTGTGGAGCTTTCCATCTGGTACACAAGGTCTCCGACCTTTCCTGTGAGCCAGTTGTAGCCGAAGTATGCGATGATACCCACAATAAGGCCGCCCACGGTTGTGAGCATGGCGGTGTAGATACCGCCGCTTAGAAGGGTTATGTCAATATTGTTCCCGGCCTTGGACATATTGAAGAAGGCCTGGACCATGCCCATCACGGTGCCAAGGAATCCGATCATGGGGGCGCCGCCGGCAATTGTTGCAAGGAGGGGGAGTCCCTTCTCAAGGCGTGCAACCTCTACGTTGCCGATATTCTCGATGGCGCTCTGGATATCGGCCATGGGCCTGCCCATACGGTTGATGCCGGTCTCGATCATGCGGGCCACGGGGTTGTCGTACTTGCGGCAGAGGGTGATGGCGCTCTTTGTTTTGCCGTCAGTGATATAATCCCTGATGTCCTTCATGAAGTGGGGGTCTATCTTGGATGCGTTCTTGATAACCCACCATTTGCGGCCGATAAGATAGATGGCAAGGATACTCAGGGCTAGCAGTACCCACATAAGGGGACCGCCCATTGTGAACATTGAGAAAAGGCTCTCTGACATCTGCTGGGGCTCTGCGGCCACAGGGGCCTGCGCCGCCTCATTGATGGCATCTGCGAGGGCCCCCAGGGTGTCTGCTTGAAGAAGTTGGAACAACATATCTTAGTACTTTGTTATATATTCTTTTATTAACTTGCAAAGGTACTAAAAAAACTGATTTGTTCCAATAATGATATTTGTCTGTTATTGTAACTACCACAGAAGGAGCCTGCCATGGGGGCTCCTTCTGTACTGGATGAAATTGAGGTCCATTACCGGGTCAATGTCAATAGTCAGTTGTAAAAGTATGTTTTAATACCTCATACTTCCTATAGACCTTATCCAACGTATTCCCCGCCAACCAGCACTACAGCGCAGTGCCGTGGCGGTGATAGTTGTCCTGGTCCACCTCCCTATGCGTAGTGCCGTGGCGGTGATTGTTGTCCTGGTCCACCTCCCTGCGGGTAATGCCGTGGTGGTGGCAACTAGTTGGCTGGTTATCAGTTAGTTACTAAGTTATTTGGGAAAACCGGTAATACCAAAGAATCGTGTAAACGACTGAGCGTTAACCACTTAGCTGCCACCGGCTTTTGAGCGTAGAGTTTTCCTGAAGAGGGTATGCCTCTATTCGCTCCGGCATATCCCTCTTCCTGAAAACCATCATCCTTCAAGCGTTA
>CACXNH010000012.1 GCA_902768955.1 uncultured Bacteroidia bacterium
AGCTTTCCTTCGGCATGGATGTCACCAAGTACAATATTGAACCTAAGAAAAAGATCGTTTAACAATGAGACACAATAGAGCAGTCAATCATCTTGGTCGTCAGAGCGGTCATCGCAAGGCCATGCTCGCAAATATGGCATCCTCCCTCATCCTGAAGAAGAGGATCACCACCACCGAGGCCAAGGCCAAGGCCCTCAAGCCCTATCTTGAGCCCCTCGTGACCAAGTCAAAAGAAGATACAACTCACTCACGCCGCGTTGTCTTCAGCTACCTGAAGGACAAAGAGGCTACTGCAGAACTCTTCCGCACCATCGCTCCCAAGGTGGCCGACCGTCCCGGCGGATACCTCCGTATCCTCCACACCGGCTTCCGTCAGGGTGATGCCGCAGAGATGGTTCTTGTAGAATTCGTGGACTTCAACGAGGCAGCACTTGCTTCCGGCAAGAAAGAGGCCAAGAAGACCACCCGCCGCAGCCGCGCAAAGAAGGCCGAAGCAGCTCCCGCAGAGGAAGCAGCTCCCGCCGCAGAGGCACCCGCTGCAGAGTAAGTTAACCTTATCGGCAAATAAAGCCCGGTTCCACAAGGAGCTGGGCTTATTGTTATGTATAGGGAGGCTGTTATTTTCCGGACTCAATCCACTGGCGTGGAGTGACGCCGGTAATCTTTTTGAAATTGCGGAAGAATGAGCGCTCTCCGGAGAACCCTGCTTCCTCGGCGATCTGGGATACCTTCTTGTCAGGGTAACGCTTCATCAGATCCTGTGCGTACTGCACCCTGTATCGGGTCAGGAATTCGTTGAAGGAAATCCCCGCCTGACCGTTTATGCAGGCGGAAATATATGTGACATTGGTCCCAAGTTCCAGGGCGATATCGGCCAGTTTAAGGTCTGTGCGGCGAAATAGCTGTTTCTCCTCCATCAGCGCGGTAATGCGGGACATGAGATCTCCTTTTGCGCCGGGAGTTTCTGCGGTCTCCTCCTCATTCCGGCTTTCCCCGCTTTTACGCCTGTGCAGAAGGGTTACCGCTGCAACGAGTAAGAGAAGGGCCACAAGGGCTGCGGTTATTATGATTGTCCCGGGATGGGTATCTTCTGCGGATACGTATGTGTGGAGTATAAAAGCATGGGGCGTTGTGGAGAAGTTGCTTAAATGCGGATTTCCGTCCACATTTGAAAGTTCCACGCCGCCAACCATTGCAAAACGGCCGCCCGGCATCATCACGGCAGCTTGTGAGAAATGCCTGTCTCCGGGAATGGCTGCGCAATAGAATGTAACGGATGCTTGATTTCCTTCCAGAACTGCGTCATAGTGGATACGGGCCAGATAGACATTGCCGCCGGCGTCCATTCCCTGTATCCACGCCATTCTTTCCGGCCTGTCAACCTGGAGATTGCCAAGCCACTCTATATTGCCTTCCAAGCCTTCCAAAGGCAGGGTCTTATCCATATCCAGCATGGAAAACCGGCCCCCGGTGAACTTTATGACCGCATAGTCATGGGTCTCACGGTTTCTGGCTACCAGAAGGTAGGTGAAGGGCGCAATCTGGAAAGACTCCGTAGACGGCGTTTTGTTGACTATAAGCCGCCAACTGTCAAGAAAAGGGTCGTGATAGGGACTTCCGCCAACTACATCCACAGTGCCGTCCAGGGCTTCTCCCCTTATGCCCTCGGAACCAAATACCACAATCTTATCTTCAGATGCGGGAAGGATGAACGGGTCCGTCCTTT
This sequence comes from uncultured Bacteroidia bacterium, assembly GCA_902768955.1. Taxonomy (GTDB): domain Bacteria; phylum Bacteroidota; class Bacteroidia; order Bacteroidales; family UBA932; genus Cryptobacteroides. The sequence goes on from CACXNH010000012.1 coordinate 1,727, forward strand.
CAAGGGACGGAGGATCAAGTTCTCTGAAGCCCTCGCCTGGACGGTACAGGCCAAGTCCGTCCGGAGCATACCAGTTGCCGCTCACGAGCACACCGCCATCAGGCAGTACCAGGGCCGATGACCTGGCGCGTTTTCTGTCCAGTATGCCGTCCGAACTGAAAACATGGGTGAGAGGGTCATACATCTCCGCGCCCCAGCTCTGGTCAATTCCAAAGTCATCCGGAGTGCCACCCATCAGCATAATCCTGCCATCTGGAAGCTTCGTTGCGGCGGAGAAGTCATGCGTGTACATCATCTGCATCTCATGCCATGCGCCACCTGAGAAATACTCCGCCGTCTGTAACGATTTAAAACCATTGGTATGACCTCCGAATACAGTAAGAATATCCCCCAGCAGGACGGTGTGATGGCATCCGCGAGGCGTTGAGAGATCCGGAAGGGGTTCCACTGACATAGCCCGGAACGTTACTCCACCGGCCTCAAAAGCCTCCTCATCTCCTTTCCAGGAGTGAGCGCAGGAGACCAGAATAATTGTCAGTGCCAGTAGCGCAGCGTTTTTCATCCCCGTAAAGATAACACTATTAAATGGTTTTTAATAATGCGGGTGACAAATTCTTAAAGGAAACGGCAGTGTGATTATAGGATATGACACTTGTTGTTTGTCTTTTAATCACGATATTTCCCCAAAATAATAAATTCTACAAGCTATGTTAAAGAATTATTTTTGGGCCTTAATAGCAGTGCTTGCACTCTTGGTGGCTGGTTGCAGCAAACCTGATACTCCTAAACCTGATTCCAATAAGGACAATCCTACTGATACCCAACCTGGAGGGAATGATCAGCCCGGGAAAGACGAACCCGGAAATGATGAGCCCGGAAATGATGAGCCCGGGAAAGACGAGGGTAAAATTACTGCCGCAGATTTCGTTGGCACCTGGGGCCAGGGAGAAGATACCGATATGCTGGTTCTGAAGGAAGACGGCACTTTTTCTGAAAAAAGCTGGGAAGAAACCATTACCGGTAAATGGGCTTACAATGAGAATGACAGCACCATTACTATGACTCCTGACGGAGGTGACGCCGTGGTAAGAGATGTTCTTCTCATAGGCGGAAAAGCCTGGCTGGTATTTATTGAAGAAAACGGTGAGGGTGAATATAAATCCAGGTTTACCAACAGTTACCGTAAAGCCGGAGCCACTGTGAAATCCGCTCCCCTCGGTGACGGCCGCTGGGATTCCCCTCATAGCGGCTTCAAGCCTGCGGAGTACAATGATGAGGCCGATTACAGGATATGCCTTGTTGTTGCCGGAAATAAGATTGACCTGTATGTTCCTATGTGGGGCTACCACATTCAGGGAACATTTACCCTTGAAGATGGCCGCATCAAGATTTCAACTGATGACGACCACATCTGGGCCGGAAAAGATATCGTCGTTACAGATTCAGAACATTGGTCTTTTGGCTGGAATGCCTGGAACGAAGAAGATGACTGTCACTCCATGAACGCAGAGACATTTGAACTGGTAGGTTACACCTGGTATACTGTGAACCAGCTTAAGGCAATGGGACACGCATCGGAAAATGACGCCGACAAATGGACCTTTGAAGTTCAAATCTGGGAAGCAGCATTGCGGTTGCACGATGAAGCAATGGAACTTTGCAACTTTGAACTTTGCGTTGCCGATGACGGAAAGGAAGCCTTCGGCGGTGCCGTCGGCCTTACCCCCTGGTTCTACAAACGCTAACCACTAATATTATATAATCATGAAGGTGGCCCACTCAAAGTGAGCCGCCTTCTTTTATTTTTACTATCTTTGTGGAAACCAATGATATCCTCTTATGCTGAAACGTGTACTCCTTGTCCTTGTGGCGCTTCTGCCATTTACCCTTTTTGCCCAGCAGAATATCGGCCGTAAGACAGAGACCGTGCGGTCTCCGGAAGTCAATCCTGACGGTTCCGTCACATTCCGCCTTTATGCCCCCAAGGCCCATAACGTGACTGTGATAGGGGACTGGATTAACGGAATTGCGCCCCTTACTGAAGGGGAAGGCGGCGTGTGGGAGTATACCACCGCTCCGCTTCCGTCAGAACTCTATACCTATCGTTTCTACGTTGACGGGATTATCGGCCTTGATCCCGGAAATCCTTTTACCCTGAGGGATGTTGGTTACACGTTCAGTTATTTCTATGTGGACGGGGACAAGGCTTCTTATTATGAGGTTCAGGACGTCCCTCACGGCAATGTGGAGCAGATCTGGTATCACTCAGGCGCTACCGGAAAGGACCGCAGGCTAAGCGTTTACCTTCCCGCGGCATATGACGGCAAGAAGAAGTTCCCCGTTCTGTATCTTCTTCACGGCAGCGGCGGAGACGAGAACGCCTGGCTGGAACTTGGAAAGACCGCCCGCATTATGGACAACCTCATAGCAAAGGGAGAGGCCGTACCTATGATAGTTGTGATGCCAAACGGAAATATCGGCGCGCAGGCAGCTCCGGGAGAGACTCCGGACAATCTTGCCTTCCGCCCCGTGATGTCAAACCAGATTCCAAGTAACTACAAGAACGGCACGTACGAGGCCTCCTTCGGGGAAATTGTCTCCTTTATTGATGGCCGATACAAGACCGTCCCTAACCGCCAGTCAAGGGCTGTGGCAGGTCTTTCGATGGGCGGATTCCACTCCCTGTACATATCTCTTAACCACCCTGACCTCTTCTCCTGGACGGGTCTTTTCTCCGCCGGCCTGGTGCCGCAGTTCACATCCGACCTTGACGTGTATTCAAACCGTGAGGCCAAGCTCAGGGCCTACGAGAAGAAAGGCTGCAACCTGTTCTGGATAGCAATCGGCAAGGAAGATTTCCTTTATGATGTGAATGCCGATTTCCGCGCGGAACTAGACGCCCTTGACTTCCCCTACGAGTACCACGAATCTTCCCGCGGCCACCTCTGGTGCAACTGGCGCCAGTACCTCCTGCTTTTCGCGCCCCGGCTGTTCCGGTAATTTCCATCTGTGTAGCGCCCCAGCACCTCTCCAGGACCGGAATCGGCCGATTCCGGTCTTGATGGCGTGCTATCGCATCTCTTCAGGACCAGATTCCCGGGATTCCGGTCTTCGTGGGGTGCTCGCACGATAAAAACAAAAACGCCCCACATTTCTGTGAGGCGTTTTTTGGAGCGGAAAACGAGACTCGAACTCGCGACCCCGACCTTGGCAAGGTCGTGCTCTACCAACTGAGCTATTTCCGCAAAACTGTTCCGTGTTGTTTCAAAGAACGGGACTGCAAAGGTAATGCTTTTTTTTGAACTTGCAAACTTTTTAACAAGTTTTTTAATCATCTTGTTGTCTGGGCACATTTGCGGATGCAATATGAGAAAAAATAATTATATTTGTAAGACGCAGACTACAAACACTTAAAACAATAATAAGATGAAAAAAATTCTCTCTCTCCTCCTTTGCGGCGTGATTGTTCTCAGCTGCGGTATGTCAAACCTCGGTAAGGGCTCCCTCATCGGCTCCGGTGCAGGCGCAGTCCTTGGTGCTGGTATCGGTTATCTGATTGGCCAGAATGGTGAAGGCGCTGCCATCGGCGCAGCTGTAGGTACTGCAGTTGGTGCTGGCACCGGTGCCCTTATCGGCAATGCCATGGACAAGAAGGCCAGGGAACTTGCAGAACTTGAGAACGCACAGGTGGAAACCACCACGGACGTCAACGGCCTCAAGGCTATCAAGATTACCTTCGACAACGGTATCCTCTTTGACTTCAACAAGTCTTCCCTCAAGCCGGAGGCCAAGAAGGAACTTGACAAGTTCACCATGGATATGGCCGATATGCCCCTTGCCAACATCAACGTCTATGGCCACACTGACAATATCGGTTCTGAGGAAGCAAACCAGAAGGTTTCCGACCAGCGTGCAGCTGCCGTTTCAAGTTACCTCATCAAGAAGGGTATCGACAAAGAGCGCATCGCTGCCGAAGGCCTTTCCTTCAACTTCCCTGTGGCAGACAACGCCACCGAGGCCGGCCGTGCACAGAACCGCCGCGTTGAAATCTACATCAGCGCCAGCGAGGAAATGGTGAAAGAGGCCGAGGCCGCTGCAGCACAGCAGTAGTTTACGCCGCTACACGGTTTTAGACCGTGGAGCTAATAGGCTGATTATCAGCGAAAAATGCAAAAGAGGGTGCTGAAAAATCTGCACCCTCTTTTATGTAAGCGGCTGTAAATAAAGAACTTAACTCCACGGCTCCCTTTTCCCCTTTTTTCGCTATCTTTGTTGAAACTATGTAAATATGGAAAACACATCTGCAGAAAGGATAGAGGAACTGGTCCTGAAGCAAAGGGCATTTTATGCCAGTGGCACCACGCGTGACGTAAAATGGCGTGTGAAGCAGCTAAAGGCATTCAAGAAGGGACTGGAAAAATGGGAAAAGCACATTATGGACGCCCTGTGGCAGGACCTTCACAAGAGTTACGAGGAGGCATATATCTCTGAGTTCGGCCTGGTTTACTCTGAGATCAGTGAGGCAATCCGTAAAACACCCAGGTGGGCAAGGCGCAAAAGGAGGCCCACGCCGCTGACCGTAATGCCAGCTTCCAGCTACATTGTGCGGGAGCCTCTGGGGTGCACTCTTATCGTTAGCCCGTGGAACTACCCCGTGCAGCTGCTTCTGAACCCGCTGGTGGGATGTATATCGGCAGGTTGCACCGCCATCCTGAAGCCTTCCCCCTATGTCCCCAATGTTTCAAAGGCTTTGGAGGATATGATTGCCGATACCTTCCCGGAAGAGTACATTGCCGTTGTGCAGGGAAACCGCGTTGTGAACGGCGAACTTTTCAGGCACAGGTACGACCTTGTGTTCCTCACCGGCAGCCCTTCACTTGGCCGGATAGCCATGGAGGCCCAGTCCAAGTACCTCACGCCGATGGTCCTGGAACTTGGCGGCAAGAGCCCTTGCATCGTGGACAGGGACGCAAACCTCAAGCTGGCGGCAAAGCGCATAGCCTGGGGCAAGTGCCTCAACAGCGGCCAGACATGTATCGCTCCGGATTACCTTTTCCTGCATAAGGACATCAAGGATGCGTTCGTGAAAGAGTTCAAGGCAGCGCTCAAGGAACTCTACCCAGGCGGTACGGAGAATTCTGACAAGTTTGTGCACATCGTAAAGGATTCGGCCTTTGAAAGGCTCCAGAGATATCTTGACGGAGCCGCAATCCTTGCCGGAGGCCACCATGACAAATCCCGCCTCTGGATGGAACCAACACTTCTTGACAACGTTTCCCCGGATTCTCCCGTTATGCAGGAGGAGATTTTCGGGCCGATATTCCCGGTAATGACCTTCCGGGACCGCCGGGAGGTTGTGGAGTTTGTGAGTTCCCGTGAGAAACCTCTGGCATTCTACTATTTCGGAAAGAGTGCCGATGCGTGGGACATCATCGGCCGCACCACTTCCGGCGGAGCTTGCATCAATGATACCATAATGCACATAGCCAACAGTAACATCCCGTTTGGAGGGGTAGGTAACTCAGGTATGGGAAATTATCACAGTGAGCGCAGTTTCCTGGCCTTCAGCCATGAACGTGCCGTGGTCAAATCCTCCTCCTGTCTGGACGTCCCGTTCAGGTATATGCCGTACAAGTTTTTTGGCATCATCAAGCGTATGCTGTAATCTCGGAAAAAAAGGTTATATTTGTACGATACAAAAAACCAGACATGAGTACACTGCACGTAATTGACCACCCCATGATCCAGCACAAGCTGACCATCATGCGTATGAAGGAAACCGGATCCAAGGATTTCCGTGAACTGCTTCAGGAAATAGCCCTTCTGATGGGCTATGAAGTGACCCGGGACCTCCCCATGATGGACATGGAAATTGAAACCCCCATCTGCAAGACCACCGCAAGGATCATCACCGGCCGCAAGTTGGCCATCGTGCCCATCCTCCGCGCCGGCCTTGGCATGGTGGACGGTATCCGCACGCTGGTTCCCGTGGCAAAGGTTGGTCATATCGGCCTGTACAGAAATGAGGAAACCCATGAGCCCGTGGTTTATTACTGCAAGCTTCCGGAAGATGTCCAGAAGCGCCTTGTGATTGTTACGGACCCCATGCTCGCTACCGGAGGCAGCGCCTGCGACGCAATCTCGCTTCTGAAGGAACGCGGTTGCCACAATATCCGCCTTATGTGCCTTGTAGGTGCCCCCGAGGGCATCGAGAGAGTCCAGAAGGAGCATCCGGATGTGGATATATACCTGGCCGCAGTGGATGAAAAACTCAACGAGAACGCTTACATCGTTCCCGGCCTGGGTGACGCCGGCGACAGAATCTTCGGTACAAAGTAGCGGAGGGGCTGCTGATCGTTCCTGGCGTGCTGAATGTTTCGGGCCGTGCTGAATGTTCCTGGCCGTGGAGGTAAACGCCTGAAAATCAATGAAATACGCAAAAGAGGGTGTCGGTTTTTCGACACCCTCTTTTATATAAACCGCTGATAATGAGGCGTTTGTCTCCACGCCCCGCTGGTAACCAAAACCAAACCACTGAGCATCAAAAGTTTTGCTTTTATAAATGCAATTGTTATATTTGCGAGTGGCCTTTAAACTGGCCGCCACAAAACAGGACAAACTAATAACAAACACAATATGAAACAAACTTACGAAAAACCTTTCTCCACTGTGGTCCAGATGGCCACGGAGAACATTATTGCCGCATCTCCAGTCATGGCAATTTTCTCATCAGAACTTAATATGACCGTAAATGATACCGATACCTTCGGCGGATGGGAGTAAAATGAACAGCCTTATGAAAAAAAGTTTTGTACTTATGGCAGTTGCGGCAGTGGTACTGTCGGCCTGCTCCAAAGAAAACGCTTACGATTCATCTATTGCTCCCAGGTATACCCCAGAGGGAAATGTTCTTCTTTTTGCCACTATGCCTCAGTTTGAAGATGTCACAAAGGCAGCCATTGCTGCCGACGGATCTTTCTCATGGGCTGTTGGAGATAAAATAGATGTCGTTTACACAAAGGGTGGTTCTCCGGACCAGACTTATATCTTCTCCTGCACAAATGCATCTACCGGTGCATTCGAGTATGCCGGCGAGATTGCCGATGGCTATACCGTTGATCGCGCATACTATCCTTCCGGATATGACGGAGAACCCTCACCCCAGCATTTTGCTTCTCTTGAGGCTGCAGCCAAGGGCTTCCAGATGGAGGCAACCGTTTCAGGAGGCAAACTTCAGTTCGCTCACGAAAATGCAATGATTGTTGTAACCGTGAAGAACGTCCCTGTGTTTGCAAAGACCGTTTGGGTGAACAGTGCTTCTGTGGACGTTACTTCTGAGTCCGGTGATGTGGTCGTCCGTATCCCTGTTATACCTACGGCCGATGCAAAGCTTGGCATTGGCGTAACTGATGCCGCCTGGGATGCCGCTTCTCACAATGACCTCATTTCCAAAGTCAGTGAAAAGTCTCACGCAATCGAAGCCAAGAATCTGTATAATCTCACTGCTCTGGAGATTTCTCCCAAGGTTCATCTGATCAGTTCTGTTACTGGTTGGAGCGCTGAAGACGGCAATGTCATTCCTGCAACAGGCTCTGTGTGCACTAAAACCAATTATCCTGCAGTCCCTGAGGTCTCATGGTTCAGGTTCGTTGTTGATTATGGTAGTTTCACGGTGGATTATGGATACAATGGCTCTTCAGAGTACAATAACGCTGTTCCTTTTGAAATGAATTACACTGACAGTGCAAGTATAAGCATGCCTGGAGTGTATAATATTTCATTTGACTTTGTTACCGGCGAGTATACAGTTAATCTAACTAATATTCCTCCGTTCTATCTGATCGGTCTTAATGACAATTGGTCTTCTTTTGACTCTTCAACTAATCCACTGGAGCATGTTTTCGGCAAGATGTTCGCTTGGAAAGGCACTACTACATCAAGCCAATTTAAGGTTTATCTGTATGGCGACACCGACTGGTCCGGGAATATATACGGTGCTGAAAGTCAGGGCAATTGGTGGGGACCTATCTATACGGGCGGTTCATGCCAAAATGCTGGCGTGCAGGCCGCCGCAGAGTCAGTCATTATCTTTGATTTCGGTACAAATCCCTGGTATCATTCTTCCAGCCCAGTCTCCTCCGCTCCAACAAGTGTTTGTATGAGAGGCTCATTTAATGAAGAAAATTGGGGCTCTACCTCCGGAGTTTATTTCAGTCAGCATGCAAAATACCCTTATATCTGGTACATTGAAGACTTTGTTGTTGATAACGAGGGTGAGGTAAAGTTTGTTGAAAATGATACCGCATGGTATGGTGCCGACGCCTCTTGGGATATGAAAACCAATCCTAACAAGTGCCTGTGGGCTGGTTCCAATATGATCCTTGCTACAGGAACATACACTATTTACTATAATGCCATTGCTCACTCCTATAGCCTTGAAGTGAAATAGTCCGTGGAAGCAATTGATTGAAAATCAGTGGAATATGTAAAAGAGGGTGTCGGAAATCCGACACCCTCTTTTGTGTAATGTGCTGATAGTGAGGCGTTTGGCTCCACGGGGATGCCCGGTCGGGGCCGGGCATGACGACTAAGGCCGGGCGTCACGGATGCAGCTAAACCACGCCGCCGGAGAGCTGGCGTTTGATGAGTTCCCGCTTGAGGTCTGGGCCATAGGCGTAGGCACCTACGTCTATGCTGTCAAGGAGGTAGAGGTCACTGCCCTTGAAGAGGGTGCCCTCTGCGGCGGTGCGGATCTCCAGCGCCTTGTCCATGGATTCCTTGGGGATCACAAGGTGGCAGGGAATGACGTACGCAATGGGATTGTAGGCCACAACATGGGCTACGGGCCTCACGCCCTGCGGGACGCCCGCGAGGGCCGCTATCTCCGAGTAACTGTAGAGTTTCCGGGGAAGGTCAAAGAGGGTTTTCCACACCTTGAGTTGGAATGGCGTGCCGAAGGGTCTCAGGTCTTCCCACTTCAGGTACCTTGCAAACTCAAGGAGATCTTCCGTGGAGATCTTCCGGGTGCCGATGCTCCCCACCTCCTCGGGGTCCAGGGCGGCGATCTCCGCCCCAATCCTGACCAGATGACGGTAGTCAGTGGCAATTGATGCCACCTTACCGTCAATCTCCGTTACAATCCATTGTGTACTCATATAACTTTAATTTGAGATTCTTCGACTTCGCTCAGAATGACAGCTGCGTGCTGTGGATTCTTCGACTTCGCTCAGAATGACATTAGGACTTCGCTCAGAATGACAGCCTCCGTTAAACCTTGTCTTCCAGTGCGGCCACGGCGGCCTGGATCTTGGCGGTCTGGGCGTCCAGCCACTCTGAATCCGGACCTGCGGCAGGAACGGGATCAAGTTCCACGGGGTCTCCAACAGCCAGGCGGTAGCGGTGAGGGAAATCCCAGTAGGCATTCCATACGGGTACCACCTTGGCGCCGCTCTTGAGGGCAAGGAGCGCGGCGCCGTTCTGGAACTTCAGGAGTCCCTTCCCGGTTTTGTTGCGCTTGCCTTCAGGGAAGATGATTACGCTCTCTCCCTTCCCAAGTGCTTCCAGGGACTCTTCAATCCACCTTAGTGAAGTCTTCTGGCGGTCCAGCGGAATGCACTGGGCGTGAGAGTAGAACTTCCGGGTGAAACTGGACTTGTCATAGTAGTCCTTGGCAACAAGCGGCCTTATCATCCACCTGAAATACTCCACCATCAGAATAACGGGGTCCATCAGGCCCACGTGACGGCAGGCGTAGATGGTGGGGCCGTCGTGGACAGGCTTTCCGCCGCACACCTTTGGCCTCTGCACGGTATGTACAACACCCCAGCAGAAGTAGCGGAGGGCTTTGTCGGCAAGGCTAAGATGCGCTTCTTTTATGGTTCCGCTCATCCCGCAATCACGTTAATCTGTTCTCCGGTAACCTCCATGGTAAGGGGCAGTGTGCCGGGGATTTCACCGTCCACCTCCACTGGATCGGCCACCTTTCCAAGGGGCTTCACCGTCATTTTCCTGAACTTCCGGGTAATCATTCCGGGCTGCACGGCAAGGTCTCCGGATACGCAGTGGAGCATAAGCATAAGGCCCTTGATGTGGTTGTAGCCGGGCATAAGGGTAATGTCAAGGAGGCCGTCGTCCCACCTGGTGTCCTGGGCGGTCTGGATGAGGCCGCCGCCTCGGTATGCGCCGTTTCCAAGGGTTGCTGTGAAGAGTTTTCCGGTATATGCCACTTCCCCGTCAAGGGTGACTTCTACTTGGTGGCGTTTCCTGGAAAGCGTTGCAAGGGGTGCTACCAAAGTGTAGAGGAAACCGCCCTTCCGGCCTTTTTCCTTCAGCCTGTTTGTGCGGATACAGATATCGGCATCAACGCCGATACCGCCGATATTTGCCATTGCAAACACGCCCTGCGGGAATGTCATACGCACAACATCTTCCTTGGCGGTTTTACCCGCGATGATGAGGTCGGCCGCCTTCTCAACATCCTCAGGGACGCCGGGGGTGCGGATCCAGTCATTGCCGGTGCCGTACGGAAGCGCGGCGAGGGTAAAATCGGCCAGGGATGTCTTGGAGGCATCGGCATACCTCAGGAGGCCGGTGAGGACCTCGTGAACGGTGCCGTCTCCGCCGGCCGCGATGAATTTGCGGAAGCCCTTTTCAGCGGCCTTCTGCGCCAGTTCAATTGCGTGGCCGGCGTGCTCTGTTGCCGCAACTTCCACCTCAATGCCGGCTTTTGAAAGTTTTTCAACAGATTTGTTCCAGGCGTCTCCCGTTGAGGCCGATGCACTTACCGGATTGCCTATCATCATCCATTTTTCCATGTTTATCTGGGTTTAAGAGTTAGTATATCGATGTTGGGATAACCTCCAAGCCTGAAAGCAAATGCGCTTCCAAGGCCCCTGGTTACGTATAGTTTCCGCTTCCCTTCCTCATACAGCCCTCCGGACTCATGCAGCCGCCAGTGCCCTGGGTTAAGGCCTGTGAATTTGTGACTGAGGCCGTGCGTATGGCCGGAAAGGGTAAGGTGAATGTCCGTTTGGGGCAGAACTTCCAGCCTCCAGTGGGTGGGATCGTGGGAGAGAAGTATCTTGAAGGCCGATTTCTCCACACCCTCAAGCGCTTTCCCAAGGTCTCCTCCCACTTTACGGAAGTAGGGATTCTTTGTGATGTTGTCTACGCCAACAAGCGCCACGCCGGGCCGGAGTTCTATGTTTTCATTGCGGAGAACCCTCCAGCCCAGCGACTTCTCAAATGCCTCCAGTGCGGCCATATCCTTTAATCGGCTCTCCTCATTTGAATCGTGCGGCCCGTGAAGGAGGAAGTCGTGGTTCCCCAGGATTGCGTACACCGGCGCCTGGAGCCGCGCCAGCACATCCCTGTAGGGAAAAGCCTCCTTTGCCTCAAAGTTCACAAGGTCCCCCACAAACAGGATCACATCCGGTTTCTGAGCGTTGACAGTATCTACGATACGGCTTATGTACTTACTCTTTGTCCCAAATGAGCCAAGGTGAAAATCCCCTATCTGGCATATCCTGAGGGGCTTTCCGGGGAATCCGTCTATCTCAAGGGCTGTTTCCCTTACCTGAAGATGACGCGTCACATAGAAGATGAGCGTAATGAAAAACAGGCTCACTGCGGCACCCGCGGCAACGCCCGCCACCGGCGAAGCCAGGCCGATGAGAGCCGCAAGGAACTTTGGCAGTTCAAAGATGAAAATGAGGTAGGAGAATACCTTCAGGGAGTCTGCGTACCATTTTCCCGTGCCGATAAGCGGCAGGCACAGCCCTGCGGCCAGAGTGGGAGCCGCCATCACTGCTATGGCCCACCACGGCGCGCCCTTCAGGAGCGTAAGGCCGATAATTGTATCGGCCAACACCCCAAAGATAATCCAAAACAGCACGTACGACCTGAATTTCATTGGTTTACCGACATAGCTATCTACAAAGATAGCATTTTTCCGCAATTATTGCTATCTTCGCATAAATATGAAAAAGCTTCTCACACTATTATCGGCCCTTGGGGTAGCCCTGGTGGCCGCTGCGCAGCCTCAGGGCCGCGAACTATGGAATGACGGCTGGTCCTTCACCAAGGACGGTCAACCCCGCACGGTGAACCTCCCCCATGACTGGGGCGTGGAAGGACCGGGCGACGGCGTGGCTGTCTCCGGCGCCCCGCGCTTGAACTGCTGGGGTAAGGCATGGTATCGGAAGCATTTCAATATCAGCAAAAAAGACTTGTCCGGACGGGTCTTCTTCACCTCGGAAGGTGCCATGTCCGGGGCCGAAGTCTGGGTGAACGGCGTCTCCGCCGGGCGCTTTCCCGACGGGTATGCGCCTTTTACCCTTGACATGACGGACTATCTCCGCGAAGGGGACAATGCCATCGCGGTTTCCCTGGACAACAAACCGGTCGTGACCGGCGACTATCCCGGCGGCGGCCTTTACCGCCCGGTCTGGCTGACCCGCTCTCCCAAGGCCTTTGTCGAGCGGACGGAGGTCCGGACGGAGGTGAACGGGCGCGGAGCCAGGGTGCAGCTGCGCCTCCATCTCCGCAATGCGGGCGAGCCGGTGCAGGCCCGTATCAGTACCCGGATCTATCCGGACTACGAGGAATTCCTCACCGATGCGGTTGCCCTGTCGGATCCGCTGGCCGTCACCCTGACGGACACGCTGACGCTTTCGCAGTGGATGGAGCTGGAAGACATCGCGTTATGGACGCCGGACGAGCCGAACCGCTATTATGCCGTCACGACGGTGAAGACCCCGTATGGGGAGGACCGGTTCACGACCCGGTTCGGATTCCAGGGAGAACGGCCTGCGCTGCAGGGGGTGCTTCTTCCCCATGACCTCGGCCCGCTCGGCGCCGTCTGGGAGGACGGCCTCTGGGCCGAACGCCTTTCCCGCCTGAAGGAAGCGGGCTGCAATGCCGTCAGTACGGGCGCCCTCCCGCCCGCGCCGGGCCTTCTGGATCTCTGCGACCGGATGGGCCTCCTTTTCGTGGATGGCACCGCCGGGCGCCGGACCGTGACCGACGGCACGCATCCCTGCGTCGTCGACGGCAGCGGCCAGGCGGCTTTCGACCTGTACGGCTATGCGCCGGTGGGCTCCTTCTCCACGGAGAATGCCCTCTTCAATACCGCCGGCTTCCCGACGGCCTCCTATGCTGTCTGTCGGGCTCGCTGGAATACAGAAACGCCTGTGGCTGAGGTTATTGCACATGCTCCCTCTTCCGACGGCAAGACGGTTCTGGTCGAGGTCCGGACCAACGGGGACAGCGGCGTGCTGTATGTGAACGGCCGTTCCCAGGGCTTCCGCAAGGTGGATCCGCAGCGCGGCTGCCTCTCCTGGAACGCGGCCTATGAACCCGGGGAGATCAGCGTGCTGGTTTACCGGAACGGCCGCCCCTGGGCCCGCGGAAAGGCCGCGACGGTCGGGGCACCGGCCGCCGTCGTCTGGGCGGAAGGGATCGAGCAGCGGATGGCCGGGACGGACATGACGCGGGCCGTTGTCCTGCGGATTCCCGTCGAGGTGGTCGATGCCGACGGAAAACGGGTGCCCGATGCCGCCCCGACGCTGGAATTCAGCCTGGCCGGCTTCGGCCGCATCCTGGCCGTCGATGCGGGGGACCCGCTCTCCGAGACGCCTTTCACGGCACAGAAAATCCAGGCGCACCAGGGCCGGGCCGCCGTCTATATCTACAAGAAAGGGGAGGAGAAGGTCATCCTCTCCGTCCGTTCGCCGGGCTTGAAATGCCCCCGGATGGAACTGTAATTATTTCCGGATATATTCCTTCAGGTCTTCCCAGGGGAGGGAGACCGAGATGACCCCGAGGTAATAGGGGCCGATCTCGTAGGGCTGGTAGTACCAGGTCACGCCCTTGCGGGTCACGTCGAAGCAGCCGTTCGGCGCGATGTCCTTGACGAAGAGGGCGTCGTAGGCCTCCGCGTCCCCGTCAAGGGCGGCGAGGAGGTTGTCGCGCAGCAGCGCGGAAACCCCTTCCTGATAGCCGTCCACGAAGAAATCGCTTTCCTGCACGGCGGCGCCCGTCTCGGTCGAGAAGACCATCGGGGTCAGGGTCGGGATGCCGTGGGCGCCGCCCCGGTAGCCGTAGTATTCGATGTAATAGGTGACCAGCTTCTTATAGACGTCGCCGAAATAGCCGGTGATGCTTTCTTCCCAGGAATGGATGCCGGCCAGCTCCGGATCCTCCTCTTCCGCGTGGATCGGGGCCATCTCGTCGAAATAGGCATCGACGAGGCCCGCTTCGAAGCGGGCGGCCGTCTCCTCGACGGTCGTGGGATCCTCCTCCATGTCAAAGGCGAACGCCAGGATGCTGCGGTTCATGGCCTGGGAGACGGAATCCTCCCCGACGGGGTATTCCAGCAGGATCTGGACGGAAAGCGTGTCCTGGCAGCCTTCGGCGAGCGGAAGCTTCATCTCGTCGGTGAAGACGTTTGTCTTGATGCCCCGCTGGCAGGAGGCGAGGCAGAGCAGGAGGACAAGCGCGGCGAGCGTTCTTTTCATAAGCGTGCGGTTTTGTTGCAAAGATAGCCAATTTTTCTAATCATTGTTCATCTCCGCGATGTCCGTCGGACGGGGGGTCGGATCGCCGATCAGGTGGCGGCTGTAGTAATCGGCCATCTTCCAGAAGAAGTAGTCGTTCATGTCCCCGAATCCGTGGCGCTGGCCCGGGAGGATGAGCATGTCGAAACGCTTGTTGGCGCGGATGAGGGCGTTGACGACGCGGATTGTGTTGGCCGGGTGGACATTGTTGTCGATGTCGCCGTGGACCAGCAGGAGATGGCCCTTGAGACGGGCGGCGAGTTCCTGGTTGGTGTCGATGTGATAGACGAAGGTGGTGTCGCCCTGGGAGACCTTCTCCTGGATGCCGTGGTGCTGCTCGGACCACCAGCGGTTGTAGATGCTGTTGTCGTGGTTGCCGGCGCAGGAGACGGCGACCTTGAAGAAGTCGGGATAGGTCAGGATGGCCGCGGTGGACATGAACCCGCCGCCGGAATGGCCATGGATGCCCACCCGCTGCGGATCGAGGTAGGAATGCTCGGCGCAGAGCTGCTGGAGGGCATATTTCTGGTCCTCGAGGCCATAGTCGCGGAGGTTGCCGTAGCCGTAGTTGTGGTACCATTTGGAGCGGTTCGGATGGCCGCCGCGGTTGCCGACGGTCACGACGACGATCCCGAGCTGGGCGAGGCGGTCGGTGCGGGTGAAGCCGGAGGACCAGGAGATGTTGTTGGCCTCGACCTGCGGGCCCGGATAGACATAGTCGCAGACGGGATAGACCTTCGTCGAGTCGAAGTCAAAGGGCTTGTACATGGCCCCGTACAGGTCCGTGATGCCGTCCGCGGCCTTGACCTTGAAGCGCTCCGGGAAGCGGTATCCGGCCGCGAAGAGCCGGCTGAAGTCGGCCTCCTCGAGGTCGAGGACCTTCCGGCCCGTGACGGCGTTGTAGAGGGCGACGGCGGGTTTGGCATCGACGCGGGAGTAGTTGGCGACGAAGAAGCGCCCGTCGTCGGAGGCGGTGGAGAGGACGTCCATGTCCTTCATGTCGAGCTGCTGCATCGGACCGCCCGCGAGCGGGACCTTGAAGGTGTGCATCTGGTAGGGGTTCTCGCCCTTGTCCACGCCGCAGGCACTCACAAGGGCGTAGGCGCCCGTGACGCCGAGGATGTCTTCGACATGGAAGTCCCCTTCCGTCAGGTTCTTCTCGACGGAGCCGTCGGCCTTGCAGAGATAGATGTTGGCCCAGCCGTTGCGCTCGGACCACCAGAGGAAGCGGCCGTCGGGGAGGAATTCCGGACGGCGGTATTCCACATAGGTGTTCATCC
>CACXNH010000013.1:0-4143 GCA_902768955.1 uncultured Bacteroidia bacterium
AACTTCATCGGCAATCTTTCTCATCCTTTCATAATCCCATTCGCGGGAATAGGCCGATGCTCCTCCGATGATAAGTTTAGGCTTGCATTCATGGGCCTTCTTCTCCATATCGTCGTAGTCTACGCGGCCGGTTTCCGGGTTAAGGCCATAAGCCACGGGATGGTATAGGATGCCGCTGGCGTTTACGGGAGAGCCGTGGGTGAGGTGACCGCCCATGGAAAGATCCAGGCCCATGAAAGTGTCACCGGGTTTTAGGATTGCCATAGTTACGGCCATATTTGCCTGGGCGCCTGAGTGGGGCTGGACATTGGCATACTCTGCGCCGTAGAGAGCCTTAACGCGGTCAATTGCGAGCTGCTCTATCTGGTCCACTACCTCGCAGCCGCCGTAATAGCGCTTTCCGGGGTATCCTTCTGCGTATTTGTTGGTGCATACGGAGCCCATTGCAGCGAGGACTTCGTCCGTTACATAGTTTTCAGATGCAATGAGTTCAAGGCCTGCGGCCTGACGTTCCTGCTCCTTCTTGATTAACTCAAAAAGCTGGATATCTTTTTTCATTAAATGAAAAATTTTAATTGTTATACGTTACCCCCTCCCGGAACCCTTCCTCTCGGGGGAGTAGACTTATGGTGTTTTGTGTTATTGGTCTACAAATATAGTCATAATTATTGGGAAAAACTTTAACTTTGTCCTCTGTGAAAGACAGAAAACTTCTAAACAGGGAACTGGGCCGGATATCGGCCAGCGAATACCGCACGGTGAGGCCCTCCAGCGGCATTGTGCTGGTGCTGGACAACGTCCGTAGCGCCCACAACGTGGGAAGCGCCTTCCGCACGTCGGACGCATTTGGCGTGGATAAGGTGTATCTTTGCGGGATATGCCCCGTGCCGCCATCGGCAGAACTCAGGAAGGTGGCCCTTGGAGCAGAGGAGGTGGTGCCCTCAGAGCACGTAGATGATGCCGTGGACCTGGTCCACCGCCTTCAATCGGCCGGATATACCGTCATTGCCGTGGAACAAACCGTTAATTCCGTGAAACTGGATGCTTTTTGCCGGGCGCCCGGCGCCCGCTACGCTCTGGTCTTTGGCAATGAGGTTGAAGGTGTGCAGCAGTCCGTTGTGGATGCCTGCGATTTTTCCCTTGAAATCCCCCAGCAGGGTACAAAACACTCCCTCAACGTCTCCGTCTCCGTTGGCGTGGTCCTGTGGGGCATGGCGCATAACTGATTGTTCCTCAATATTTTAATGGTATAGCGGTGCACTTTACGGTGCACCGCTATACCATTAACGCACTGAGTATCAGTAGTCTCCGTGCCGGGCTAGTCCAGTGAGTGGATTGCCAGGCCGCTGCGGAGTTTGGGCTCGAACCAGGTGGTCTTGGGGGGCATGATGTTGCCGGTATCGGCAATGCGGATAAGCTGATCCATTGAAACGGGGTAAAGCGCAAAGGCAACCTTCATTTCTCCTGAATCCACACGGCGTGAGAGTTCTCCAAGGCCGCGGATACCGCCCACAAAGTCTATCCTCTTGTCTGTGCGGAGGTCCTTGATGCCAAGGATCTTGTCCAGCACAAGGTTGGAAAGGATGGTGACATCCAGTACCCCGATGGGATCTGAGTCATTGTACCTTCCGGGCTTTGCCGTGAGGCTGTACCACTTGTCTCCAAGATACATTGAGAAATTATGTAGGGCCGATGGAGCATACGGCTTTGCCGGACGCCCGCAGCGGGGCTTTGTGGCAACCTCTACGTCAAAGTCCTCTTCCAGGGCCTTCAGGAATGCCTCTTCACTAAGACCGTTCAGGTCCTTCACCACACGGTTGTAATCTATGATTGCGAGGTGACTTTGAGGGAAGCAAACTGCCATGAAGTAGTTGTATTCCTCATTCCCCGTGTGGTGAGGATTCTGAGCTTTTTTCTCTGCGCCCACGCGTGCGGCTGCGGCGGTACGGTGGTGACCGTCGGCCACATAGAAGGCGTCTATGTCATTGGTGAAGATTTCCGTGATGCGCTTAATGACGGCATCATCCGAAATTACCCAGAAAGTGTGGGTGAACTTGTTCTCGTCCACAAACTTGTATTCCGGCTTTCCGGCCGCTGCATCGGCCACAATCTTATTAAGTTCGTCGTTGTCCTTGTAGGCAAAGAACACGGGCTCAATGTTGGCGTTCTGGATGCGGACGTGGACCATGCGGTCATCCTCCTTGTCCTTGCGGGTGAGCTCATGTTTCTTGATGATGCCCTGGGCGTAGTCGTCCGTATGGGCACAGAGCACAAGGCCGTACTGAGTGCGCTTACCCATGGTCTGTGCGTACACATAGTATTTCTCCTTTTCCTCACGTACCAGCCAGCCGCGCTCCTTCCAGACCTTGAAGTTCTCCACGGCTTTGTCGTAGGTGCGTTGCTCGTGCTCCCCGGCAATGGGAGTGAAGTCAATTTCCGGCTTTGTGATATGCAGGAGGCTCTTTTCTCCGGCCATTGCAAGGGCTTCCTCGGAGTTCAGGACATCATACGGCGGAGCCGCTACTTCAGTGACCAGATTCTTGGGCGGACGTATTGCCGCAAAGGGTTTTACTCTTACCATACTATTTATTTACCTGGAATTTACGGTTACCGGTTGCAAAGAAATCCACTATCTGACGGGCGGCGGCAAGGCCGGCGTTAACGTTTGCCTCGGCGGTTTGGGCGCCCATCTTCTTGGGCGTTGCAAACACGCGTGTGCCAAAAGCTTCCACAAGCTGGGGATAGTTGTCAGGCATGACGTCCGTGACATACTTGAGGTCCGGACGCTCTGACAGCGCCTTGAAAAGGCCGTCCTCGTCGATGACTTCCTTGCGGGCAGTATTTACAAGCGTAGCGCCCTTTGGCATACGCATCATAAGGTCATAGCCAATGCTCCCTATGGTGGAAGGCAGGGCCGGAATGTGGATTGAAAGATAGTCTGAGGCGGAATAGAGCTCTTCTACGGAGTGCACGGGCTCTGCGCCGCCGGAGATGATCTGCTCATCCGTAAGGAAGGGGTCCAGGGCCGATATTTCCATCCCCAGGGCCTTTGCCTTCTGACCAACCAGACGGCCCACGTTGCCATACGCCTGGACACCAAGGCGCTTACCCTGGAGTTCACTGCCCGTTGCGGGGGTGAAGTGGGTGCGGGCCATGAAAATCATAAGACCAAGTGCAAGTTCCGCCACGGCATTGGAGTTCTGGCCGGGGGTGTTCATCACAACAACGCCATGGGCGGTTGCGGCCTCAAGGTCCACGTTGTCAAAACCGGCTCCTGCACGGACCACAATCTTTAGTTTGGGTGCGGCGTCAAGTACCTCTGCGGTAACTTTGTCGGAGCGGATGATAAGGGCCTCTGCGTCTGCAACTGCAGCCACAAAATCCTTCTGCTCCGGGTACTTTTCAAGTTTTACAACCTCATGGCCTGCGGCCGTAAGGATATCTTCAATGCCTTTTACAGCAGCCGCTGCAAAGGGCTTCTGGGTTGCGAGTAAAATTTTCATTTCATGAAAACTAAATGATTAACGTTGCCCCCTCCCGAAACCCCTCCCCTCGGGGGAGGGACTTGATAGGGAAGAGGTTTTACTTATGAAGTTTTTCAAATTCCTGCATGCAGTCTACAAGTGCCTGGACGTCTTCCAGTGTGCAGGCGTTGTACAGAGAGGCGCGGAAACCGCCTACGCTGCGATGGCCCTTGATGCCCACCATACCGCGTTCCTTGGCAAAGGCAAAGAAAGGATCAAAGATGTCCTCGTGGCCTTCTGAGGGTACAAAGCATACGTTCATAAGGGAACGGTCTTCCTTGGCGGCAGTGCCCACAAACAGGCTGTTGCGGTCAATCTCACCGTATAGTAAATCGGCCTTTTTCTGATTGATCTTCTGGATGGCCTCCACGCCGCCCATGGACTTAATCCATTTGAGGGTTTCCTTCATCACGAAGATGTTGAAAACGGGCGGGGTGTTGAACATTGAGAGTTTGTCAATGTGGGTGCGGTAATCCAGCATTGTGGGGATGCGGCGGGTTACGCGGCCAAGGGAATCCTTCCGGATAATGGCAAAGATGACGCCCGCAGGGCCCACGTTCTTCTGGGCGCCTCCGTAGATGAGGTCATACTTACTCACATCCACCGGACGGGACATGAT
>CACXNH010000013.1:4161-21326 GCA_902768955.1 uncultured Bacteroidia bacterium
CAAGATCTTCTTTGATTTCCGTACCGTAGATTGTGTTGTTGGTGGTGATGTGCAGATAATCAAGGTCTGAGGGAATCTCATATCCCTTGGGAATATAAGTATAGTTCTTGTCCTTGGAGCAGGCGATTGCATAGGCGTCTCCTATGCCCTGGGCCTCTACAAGGGCCTTGTGGGCCCATACACCGGTGTCAAGGTATGCGGCTTTCTTCTCAAGGTAGTTCATTGCCACATAGAGGAACTGAAGGGAGGCGCCGCCGCCAAGGAAAACTACCTCATGGGTATCCGGGATATGAAGGAGCTCCTTCCAGAGGGCGCGGGTTTCATCCATTACGGCATCCCACTCCTTGGTGCGGTGAGAGATTGAAATGAGGCTGATTCCGGTGCCGCTGAAATCTTTCAGGGCCTCGATGGCATTGTCAATGGCAACCTGCGGAAGGAGGCAGGGGCCAGCATTGAAAACATGAACTTTCTTGGACATATTATTAAGGTTATTGTCTTTATTAATTATGGTTTTCAAAGTTACGGATTATTATTGTGAAAACCTATATTTCTTTCAATTCTGCAATACCGGACAGTCTCTCCTTAAAACTCTCATCCTGGGCAAGACGTACGCGCGTTATAAGGGAGCACTTTTCCCCGAAGTCCTGACCGCTCTGGGGGAGGTCCAGGTCCTTGAGGACCTTCATCACGGCATTCATGCTCAGATAATCAAAGGAAATCCGGTAGTTACGGCCCGCAATCTTGGGGACCACGGTTGCGGAGGAGAGGGCATCGGCCGTGGAAGTCTTATATGCCCGGATGAGCCCTGGGATGCCAAGCTTGATGCCGCCGAAATAACGCACCACCACCACCAGGATGTCGCTGAGCCCCATGGAATCTATCTGCCCCAGGATGGGCCTGCCGGCGCTTCCTGAAGGCTCTCCGTCGTCGGAGGCCCTCCACACATCCCCCTTAAGGCCGATACGATAAGCATAGCAGTGATGCCGGGCGTCGTGGTACTCCTTGCGGAGCCCCGCCACAATCACTTTCACGGCCTCTTCCGTTTCCACGGGGTACGCCAGGGCAATGAAACGGGAGCCGTTGTCCTTGAAAAGGCCCTCCGACGGCTCCGCTATGGACTTGTATGAATCCTGAATTTCCACAACAACGAAAATAATATATTTCGATAAAAATTGCAATTAAACAAGGAAAAAGAATTACCTTTGTATATAAGTCCCTCCCCCGAGGGGAGGGGTTTCGGGAGGGGGTAACGTAAACAGTCGCAGGGTAGGCTTGCGCGTTTATGTGATGAGGTTGGTTTTTTGATGACGGTTTAACTTTATGGTTTTCAAGATTCGTGTTACCCTTGCGGGGATTAAAGGCTTTTATCGCCTCTATCATATCAACGGCGCCACTACGCTGTACGATATCCATAAGCAGCTTCGCAGTGACCTGGAGTTTGCCCAGGACCAGATAATCATGTTCAAGGCCCTGGACGTCACGGGCGGCGTGGTTGCCCGTTACGGCCTCTTTGACCTTGGCAGCGGCACCGTAGACCGCATAACTCTTGAAGATGCAGTGAAGGCCGGCACGGACAGCATGGTGTATTTCTATGACGTCACCAATAAGAAGAGCGTCATCCTTACCGTAGAGGGTGAGGCGGAAGGTGAGCGCGTCTCAGGCCTTGTCCTTAAAGAATCCAAAGGCCCCAATCCCATAGAGTTTGAAAACGGGTATGTGGCTTATGAGGATCTCCCTGAGCGCCAGCGTTATCTCCCCGGAGAAGAACCCGATGATGAGGATGAAGACTTTGAGGATGCGGGGGAAGATGAAGAGGATGACGACGAAGACGGCAAGGAAATCTTTGACGAGGGTGAGGAGTAGTGCCTAAAAGGGTAGAGATAATACTTGGGCCCACCGGTGTAGGCAAATCGGCCTACGCAATAAAACGTGCCCTGGAGGTAGGCTCACCCGTCATTAACTGTGATTCCCGCCAAATCTATAAAGAATTGTGCATAGGCACGGCGGCGCCCTCCAGAAGGGATATGGCCACCGTGAAGCACTATTTCACCCGCACCATCCCAATCACCCGCAACTATACCGCCGGGATTTATGAGGCCGATGCCCTCTCCCTTGTGAACCGCCTCTTCACCGAGGGCCACGAAACCCTTGTGATGTGCGGCGGCTCAATGATGTACATAGATGCCTTCTGCTACGGCCTGGACGATTTCCCGGAGGTCCCGCTCCAACTGCGGCAGCACCTTATGGATTGCCTCCGTGAAGACGGAGTGGAGTCCCTTGCCGCCCAGCTCAAGGAACTGGATCCCGTCTCTTATGAGGAACTGGACCTGTCCAATGGGCAGAGGGTCATAAGGGCTCTGGAGGTGAGTATGTACACCGGCCAGCCCTTCTCATCTTTCAAGACCAGAAGTTTCAAGGAAAGGGACTTTGAAATTGTGAAAATCGGCCTTGAAAGGCCCAGGGAAGAGCTTTATGAGCGCATCAACGCACGCGTCCTTGAGATGATGCGCCGCGGCCTTGAAGCGGAGGCCCGCCGTATGCTTCCATACAGGGACCTCCCCGCCCTCCAGACTGTTGGTTACAAGGAGATGTTCGACTACTTTGACGGGGTCACTGACCGTGAAGAGGCCGTCCGCCGCATCCAGGTGAACACCCGCCACTACGCCAAGCGCCAGCTCACCTGGTGGCGTAAAGACCTTTCTATCAGGTGGTTAAAGGTATAGCGGTGCACTTTTATGTGCACCGCTATACCTTTAACCTATTGAGGCTCCGTTGGTTACAGCTTCCTGGGGAGTGATGAAGCGCATCTTGCCGTCTCCCTGCTTTGCCATAAGGATCATACCCTTTGACTCTATACCGCGGATTACGCGGGGAGCGAGGTTTGCAAGGATGCAGATCTGCTTACCCACCATATCTTCCGGGGAATAGTACTCTGCAATGCCGGAAACAATTGTGCGCTGGTCAATGCCCGTATCAATTGTGAGTTTGAGAAGTTTATCCGTCTTTGGAACGCGCTCTGCGGCCAGAACCGTTGCGGTGCGGATATCCATTGCGCCAAACTGCTCAAATGTAACCTCGGGCTTCTGCGGCTCAATCTTCTTTGCGGCTTCTGCGGCAGCCTTTGCGGCCTCGGCCTCCTCACGGGCCTTCTTGATGGCCTCAAGACGTGCTATCTGGGCCTCTACCTCTGCATCCTCAATCTTACGGAAAAGAAGCACCGCCTCTCCAAGCTGATGTCCGGAAGGCAGCAGTTCAGCGCTTCCAAGCATGTCCCAAGACAGGGTGATAGGAGATTCTTCGCTTCGCTCAGAATGACAGGAGGCTTGCTCAGAATGACACCCTCTGTCATCCTGAGGAGCATTTGCACACCCTCTGTCATCCTGAGGAGCATTTGCGACGAAGGATCTCGTGTGCACGGCCTTGCCTTCATCGGCCTTATAGAAATTGACGGTAGGGGTGCCTTCACCGGCGCGGTAGTCCCAGCCGGCGTTTACCCCAACGCGGAGGATGTCGCGGAGTTTCTGGGCGCTGAACGGAGTGAAGGGCTCAAAGGCAATTGCTAGATCGGCACAAATCTGGAGGCAGGTGTAGAGGATGCTTGCGCAGCGGTCCATGTCCTCCTTGGCAACCTTCCAGGGCTCCATATCGGAGATGTATTTGTTGCCGATACGCGCCATATTCATAGCCTCTTTCAGGGCCTCGCGGAAGTGGAAAGTCTCAATGTACTTCTCAAGGGCTTCACGGCAAGGCTTCAAGGCCTGCAAGGTCTCTGCGTCAACGGCTTCGGGCTTCCGGTTCTGAGGAACCGCCCCGCCAAAGTACTTGTGGGTGAGCACCACGGCGCGGTTCACGAAGTTCCCGAACACGGCAAGGAGTTCAGAGTTGTTGCGGGCCTGGAAGTCCTTCCAAGTAAAATCGTTATCCTTGGTTTCAGGGGCATTGGCGGTGAGGACATAACGCATCACGTCCTCACAGCCCGGGAACTGCTCCTCATATTCATTCACCCACACTGCCCAGTTGCGGGATGTGGAGATCTTATCACCTTCAAGGTTAAGGAACTCATTTGAAGGGACATTGTCCGGAAGGATATACGTTCCTTCGGCCTTAAGCATTGAAGGGAACACGATGCAGTGGAATACAATGTTATCCTTGCCGATAAAATGCACCAGACGCGTCTCAGGGTCCTTCCACCACTTCTCCCAACTCTGCGGCAGGAGTTCCTTGGTGTTGGAAATGTAGCCGATGGGGGCGTCGAACCACACATAAAGCACCTTCCCCTCTGCGCCATCTACCGGAACGGGAACGCCCCAGTCAAGGTCACGGGTGACGGCACGTGGCTGAAGCCCGCCGTCCAGCCAGCTCTTGCACTGGCCGTAAACATTGGTTTTCCACTCCTTGTGCTGCTCCAGGATCCAGTCACGGAGCCAGGGCTCGTACTTGTCAAGCGGAAGATACCAGTGCTTGGTCTTTTTCTTCACGGGAGTTGAGCCGCTGAGCTTGGATTTAGGGTCCAGGAGCTCTTCCGGGGAGAGGGTGCTGCCACATTTTTCACACTGGTCTCCATAAGCGTGGGGATTGCCGCATTTGGGGCAGGTGCCCTCGATGAGGCGGTCCGTAAGGAACATACGGGCTTCCTCATCATAGAGCTGCTCACTTTCCTGGGTGATGAAATCGGCCTGGTCATAAAGCTTGCGGAAGAACTCAGAGGCGTTCTTTGCGTGAACCTGAGACGACGTACGGGAATATATGTCAAAGTTGATTCCCAGCCCCGTGAAAGCGTCCTTCATTATCTTGTGGTACTTGTCCACAATGTCCTGGGGAGTTACGCCCTGGTCCTTGGCCTTGATGGTGATGGGCACGCCGTGTTCGTCGGAGCCGCACACAAACACCACGTCTTCCCCGCGCATTCGGAGATAACGAACGTAGATGTCTCCGGGGATGTAGGCACCGGCAAGATGGCCGATATGTACGGGACCGTTGGCATAGGGGAGTGCGCAGGTCACCAGGGTTCTTTTGTAACTGCTCATTTCTTTATTCTTCCAAGTTTTATGTTTATTGTCTTTTTGAGGGCATTGATGCTGCTGAGTTCTGCAAGAAGCCCGTTTGCTTCTTCCGGGGAGGCCTGTGCCAGGCGGCGGTTGATGCTGGCCTGCTGGGCCGATAACCTCTTGTCGTGGTATGCCAGGATTGCGCGGGGCACAAAGTTTACCAGCCAGGAGTCCGTTGTGGTAAGGGCGTCGGAGAAGTTGTGGACGGTGAGCTCATACTTTTCCGTGGCGAGGTCTGCCACTACGCCGGCAACAGTGCGGTTTTCCCCGTCCAGAAGGCTTCGGACGATGGTGTCCTGGTCCAGGCCCTCATCATAGAGGGCAAAGTAGGAGTCATAGGCGGCCTGATATGCGGCGTTTGAGAACGCGGCGTTGTCTCCGGCAAGGGCTGCGTCTATGAATTCCGCTACGGTCTGGGTGCCTTCCGGGTTATAGAATTCCGAGTCTGTTTCAAACTTGAGTTCCGAGCATCCGTAACGGAGGATGAAGCCCAGTAATTCGCGCTCCGAAGGCTCTGTGATGTTGCCGATTCTTGGCGCTGCGGCCTGAGATGGCCGATCGGAGTCGGCCATGACGCGCTCATCGCGACCCTGGCCGTCGGCCTGTCCTCTGCCGTCCACCCAGGCCTGTCTTCTGCCGTCCACCCAGGCCTGTCTTCTGCCGTCCTGCCCGGCTTGTCCTTTGCCGTCATGCCCGGCTCGACCGGGCATCTCCTTCCGGGCATTCTCCCGGGTTTTCCGTACGCGGTCCTGGATAATATCGGCCTCAATGGCAAAGCGGCGGGCAACGGTGTCCACATATACCTGGCGCTTGATGGCATCTGGGATATCGGCCACGGTATCCGCTATCTCGTTGATGAGGTTGGCCTTTTTCAGAGGGTCGTCACCGGCTTCTGAAAGCAGGAGCTCCGTCTTGAAGGCAATGCCGTCCTGCTGGTGGGTATCAATGAACTCCCGGATCTGCTCCAGCGTGTGCTTGCGTGAGAAGGAATCCGGGTCATCGCCGTCCGGGAGGAACACCACCTTGGGATTCATCCCTTCCTTGAGGATAAGGCCGATAGCCCTAAGCGCGGCGTGGAGGCCGGCTTTGTCACCGTCGTACATGATGGTGATGTTCTCAGTGAAACGCTTGATGAGGCGGATCTGCTCCTCAGTGAGGGAAGTGCCGCAGGATGCAACCACATTGGTAATGCCCATCTGGTGCATCATCACAACGTCCACGTTGCCTTCCACAAGGATGCAGCGGTCCTGCTTTGCTATCTCACTTTTGGCAAGGTATATTCCAAGGAGGTTCCGGCTCTTTATGTAAATCTCCGTTTCCGGGGAGTTTACGTATTTTGCCGGGTTGTCGGACTTGAGGGTGCGGCCGCTGTAGGCAATGACGCGCCCGCTTACGGAGTGGATGGGGAACATCACCCTCTCACGGAACTTGTCAATGAGAGTGCCGTCTTCCTGCTGGATGGCAAGGCCTGCGGCCACAAGGAATTCGTCCTTGTAACCCGCTGCACGGGCGGCCTCCACAAAAGTGGCCTTCCCGGACGGGGCCCAGCCAAGACTCCATTTTTCAATGGTTGTATCCTCTATTCCGCGCTCACGGTAATAGCGGTAGCCAACGGCACGGCCTTCAGCGGTCTTCAGCTGGTCTTGGAAGAACTGACGGGCGAACTCGCTCACGGCCATGAGGCTCTCATGGCGCTGACGCGCGGCAATCTGTTCTGCGGTTTCCTCTTCTTCTTTTACCTCAATATTATATTTCTTTGCAAGGTAACGGAGAGCCTCAGGATATGTGAGATGGTCATAATCCATCAGAAAACCTATGGCGCTACCGGCTTTTCCGCATCCGAAACACTTGTATATGCCTTTTGACGGCGTTACGTGGAAAGAAGGGGTTTTCTCATTGTGGAAAGGACAGCAGGCCACATAGCTGGATCCGCGGCGCTTGAGCGTCACGAAATCCCCTATGACCTCCTCTACCCGTGCTGTATCAAGGATGAGGTCTACTGTCTCTTTAGGAATCATGTTATTCCGTCATTCCTGGCTCATTCGTCATTCCGTGCTTGCCCCGGAATCTCTTACTCCTTCGTATAATCCACTTCCTTGGCATCTGACAGGTTGGTGATGGTTACCTTGCCGTCATCTGGAGGGGCCTGGGTGGTGGGGCCGTCCTTGGGGGCTTCCGGAGCCTTGTAATGCTTTTCCTGCCACAGGGCCTTTGCCTGGAAATAGGCATCACGCCCATACCAGAAGGCGCCAAGTGCTCCAATAATGAATGCAAGTATGCTATGCCGTGAAAGTATCCAGAGTGCAAGGGCCACAAAGATAATGTCCTTTGCAAGTCTTAACCATCTGTTGTTATATCCAATATTCATCATAACTTACAAAGATACAAAAATCCTGCGATAATCCGTGCCGTTGACACATTGTCATATTATTGCCACTCCCTGGATGCTCCAATTGTGACACGGGGCCATCCCGCGCAACAAAAACTCTGGTTTTTGTGTCCCCAGCCGGTCTGAAGACCAGCCCAGGCAACAAAAAGGGCCATTTTTGTGTCCCGGGGCGGCCAAATGCAAAAAAAGGGTGACCCAAGCGGCCACCCTTAATATTCAGAACGGAAGGTCTTCTTCCGGGCTGTCACCTGGCATATCGTCCAGAGTGGGAGCCGGGGCCTGTTCAAACGCTGGAGCAGGAGCGGCGTGAACCTGCGGTGCGGCAGGGGCCGCAGCCGGAGCAGCCATGGGCTGGCCAGCGGGAGCAATGCGCCAGATCTGGAGGTCATTGTACCACCTGCCGTTGTATTCACGGCTTCTGATGTTGAAGGAGATCTTGATGCGGTCTCCAATCTGGTACTTGTCCAGTTCTGCCACCTTGTCCTGGCCGAAGGCGGTGAAACATGCCTGTGCGGTGAAGTTGCCGTCCGGGAATTCCAGGATGAACTCCTGTTTTGCCCAGGCGCCGCGGGCCGATGTTCCCTGCTGCGAAGCCAGTTTGTGCCTCAGCGTTCCTTCCAGTTCAAGTGCCATAACTTACTTCTCTACGTAAGGGTGAACCTCAAGGAGGTCTACGTCAAAGATAAGGGTGGAGTTGGAGCCGATGTTGCGGGGACCACGCTCTCCGTATGCAAGGTTTGCAGGGATGACGAGGGTGACCTTGCCGCCTTCACCGACGAGCTTCATGCCCTCTGTCCAGCCGCGGATAACGCGGTTGAGAGCGAACTCGATGCCTTCGTTGGCGTCAAACTCCTTACCGTCGATGAGAGTGCCGCGATAGTTCACCTTAACGGTGTCACGGTCTGATACAGCCTTTACCTCAGAACCGCTGTCCTGGATGAGGTAAACGATACCTGAAGCGGTGGAGTCTGCGTTGTTCTTTACATAGAAATCCTTGCGGAAAGCATCACCTTTCTCCTTGTTGAGGGCGCCTTCGTAGGCGGTGCGCTTGCGGAGGAACTCATTGAGGAACATGTTCATGGTTGAAGGGTCAATCTTGAACTGCTTCACGAATACGGAATCCATGGGCTCGCCCTCTTTTGCCTTGAGAGCGTCGTTCATACCCTTTTTCACCTGAGCCATGTTGAGCTCACCGAAACCGTTCTGGGTCATGACAAGACCGAAGTTTACACCAAGGAGGTAAGATGCAGTGTCAATCTGGCCCTTGTTAGGGAGAAGGTCACGAACTTCCTTTGAGCCCTCCACCTTGGGAGAACCGCAGGCCATCAGCATAGCGGCAGCGCCGGCGATGGCAAGAATCTTAGAAATTTTCATTTTTATAAGTAATTTTTTGATAAAAAATCAAACTTAAGAGTTTTCAAACGCTCAATCTGCAAATATACAAAACTTTTGGAATATTTCATAGATATTTGTGACGAGCGGCAAAAAAGGGCGCTGAACTGCAATTATATTTGCTTTTTTCTTTTATTGTGGCTAAATTTATGCAACCGCATTGACAAGGCAAATGCCAATAGATCCCAATATTCTTCACTCAAAGCTGAAGACTTTCTTCGGCTGGGATGCCTTCAAGGGTGATCAGCTTGAGATTATCACCCATCTGATAGAAGGCGGGAACGCCTTTGTGCTCATGCCCACCGGTGGCGGAAAATCCCTCTGCTACCAGATGCCGGCACTTGTGATGGACGGCACTGCCATAGTCATTTCTCCGCTTATCGCCCTCATGAAGAATCAAGTAGATGCTATCCGCGGCTTCGAGTCTTCAGAGGACGGCATTGCCCATTTCCTGAATTCCTCCCTCAGCCGCATGGAGATAGCCAAGGTGCAGGAAGATCTCCTCAGGGGCGTCACTAAACTTCTCTATGTTGCCCCGGAATCTCTCACTAAGGAGGAGAATATTGCACTTCTCCGGAGTATCAAGATATCTTTCTATGCCGTAGACGAAGCCCACTGTATATCAGAGTGGGGCCATGATTTCCGTCCGGAATACCGCAAGATTCGCTCTATCATAGATATCATCCAGCCCGCTCCGGTAATTGCCCTCACCGCAACGGCAACCCCCAAGGTCCAGAGTGATATCCTCAAGAATCTCCGTATCCAGGATGCCACTGTTTTCAAGAGTTCCTTCAATCGGCCCAACCTCTATTATGAGGTAAGGGATAAGGTTGAACCTGAAAAGGACATCATCCGTTTTATCCGCCAGAATCCCGGCAAGAGCGGCATCATCTACTGTCTCAGCCGCAAGAAAGTGGAGGAACTGGCGCAGCTTCTTGCCGTTAACGGCATCAGGGCCCTTCCGTACCACGCCGGGCTGGACGCCAAAACAAGGGCCGATAACCAGGACAAGTTCCTGATGGAGGAGATAGACGTGATTGTTGCAACCATAGCCTTTGGTATGGGCATAGACAAGCAGAACGTACGCTTTGTCATTCACTATGACATCCCCAAGAGCATTGAGGGCTATTATCAGGAAACCGGCCGCGCCGGCCGTGACGGTCAGGAGGGCACCTGCATCACATACTATAGCTACAAGGATATCCAGAAACTTGAAAAGTTCATGCAGGGAAAGCCGGTGGCAGAGCAGGAAATCGGCAAACAGCTCCTTAAAGAGACCGTAGCATACGCAGAATCCAGCCAGTGCCGCCGCAAACTCCTCCTAAATTATTTTGGAGAGGATTACTTGCAGGATAACTGCGGAGCCTGTGACAACTGCCTTCATCCAAAGGTTCGCTTTGACGGTCATGAGGAGATGTGCCTTGTGATAGAACTCATAGATTCCCTCAAGGAGCATTTCAAGCTGGAGCATCTTACCGGCATCCTTGCCGGTGAGACCAGCGCCATGATAAAGTCATATCAGCATGACCAGCTGCCGCTGTTCGGCGCAGGAAAGGACCATGACGTCCGCTTCTGGGCGGCAGTGATCCATCAGGGCCTCATACTCCATTATCTGGAGAAGGACATTGAAAATTATGGCCTTATCTCTGTCACAGAAGCCGGAGAGGAGTTTTATAAGCATCCAACCCAGCTCATGTTGGTTGAGGACCGCACTTTCTCCGAAGGAGAGGACGACGAAGAAGAAGACGCCGCGGCGGTACGCGGCGGCGGAGGAGGAGACCAGATTTTACTTGCAATGCTCAAAGACCTCCGCAAGGATGTTGCCCGCAAGATGAAGGTCCAGCCCTGGGTGGTGTTCAGTGACCCCTCGCTGGAAGATATGACCATAGTTTATCCTCTTACCCTTAAGGAACTATCGGAGAAGTGTCAGGGCGTTGGAGAAGGCAAGGCCCGGAAGTTCGGCCAGCCGTTCATAGACCTTATAGGCAAATACGTTGAGGAGAATGAGATAGAGAGGCCAGACGATTTTGTGGTAAAGAGCGTGGCTTCCAAGTCCGGCAACAAGGTGTATATAATCCAGTCCATAGACCGTAAACTCCCCCTGGAGGATATTGCAAGGGCCAAGGACCTTGATATGGACCAGCTTCTCACGGAAATGGAGGCCATAGTAAGCTCCGGAACAAGGCTCAATCTTGGCTATTATATCTCTGAGAACCTTGATCCTGATGTTGTTCAGGAATTGTATGACTGGTTCAAGAATGACGCCGTCTCAGATTCTCTCTCCGATGCCCGCGCAGAATTATCGGCCGATTACGAGGACCTTGAAATCCGCCTGGTAAGATTAAAATTCCTCTGCGAAGTCGCGAATTAAAGATATATTAAGTAAGAGAGGTTTTCCGGAGAGAACAGCCTTACCGCCATTGCCTGAAGCTCATCAGGAGTAATGGCGTCCAGAATGCGGCGTGTCTCAGCCGATGTCATAACCTCACCCCATGCAAGCATGCTCTTTCCAATGGAGAGGCACTGGGCCTCGCCGGCCTCGGAACTTATGGCAAGTTGTCCCAGAAGTTGTTTCCGGTACGCTTTAAGGCGGGATTCCGTAAGCGGAAAGTCCCGAAGTCCTGCAAGGATCTTTTCTATGGCCTTAAGGCAGTTCTCAAGATTAGGTTTATCACAGCCAAAGGTGATTGCCACCACCCCGGTATCGGCATACTGGGTGTAATTGCACTCAATTCCGTACACCCATCCGCGTTTTTCCCGGAGCTCTGCGTTAAGCAGAGAGTTTGATGCCGGTCCTCCAAGGATGTTGCACAGCATTGCCGCAATGAGCCGCTGAGGCGTCTCGTAAAGAGACGGTGCCAGGCCTCCAATAACGGCGTTAACCTCATGGTTATGCTTGTCAAGGACCTTGTTGAAGAGATTGCCGATCGGAGTCGGCAATGACGTATTTTGGGTTGGCAATGACGCATTTTGGGTTGGCAATGACGCATTCTCGTCATACCCGGCTTGAGCGGGCATCTCATAAGAATCAATTAACTTAAGTGCCTGCTTCTCCAGTGCATCCAGGTCAATATCGGCCACAATGGAAAGGGCCATGCGGGAAGGGAAGAACTTTTCTGCCACAAAACGGCAGAGCGTCTGTCTGCCAATCCTTTTGACGCTCTCGGGCGTTCCGAGAATTGGTGTGGAGAGGGGATGCCCTTTAAAGAGCATGGTCTCAAATTTGTCGTAGACATCCTCCACGGGGTTGTCCTTGTAGGAGATTATCTCATCAAGAACAACGCCGCGCTCCGTCTCAATCTCATTCTCGGGGAACGTGGGGTCTGTTGCAAGTTCAAAAAGAAGCCCTACAGCCTTCTGGAGGTCCTCCTTAAGGACGGTTGCGTGAAGCACTATCTCCTCCTTGGTAGTGAAGGCGTTGAGCTCCCCGCCAAAGCGGTCCAGATATGAACTGATGACACGGGCGCTCTTGCGGGAAGTGCCTCTGAACAGGTTGTGCTCTGTGAAATGGGCTATGCCGGCAGGGAATCCGTCCTCATCGCGCGTGCCGGCGCCAATGGAGAGGGCACACCAGGCAACCTGCCCGGAGGACCTTCTGAGAGCGTATTTGACACCGGATGGCGCAGTGCCGCACCTTATCTTCTCCTCTCCAGCCATTTCAAATCCTGGGTAAGGAATCCGGCCAGGGACCTGGGCCTGATCCTGTGGCGGGAGATATAGAAGAGTTCAAGGGTGTCGGCCTTGAAAAGCATCTGATAGCTGTAAGAGGCCGATGAAGGATCTACAGGAGCCACACAGTAACTTACGAGAGTGTTCACCGGGGCGTCCACAAAAACGCCGTCTGCTGTGTCTGCATCGGTGATATTGAAATCTGCGTCAAGATACTTCTCAACATTGGCCTCCTTAACTGAGAGAGATATATCTTCCCTGGCCATATAGATAGTCATCATACGGCCCCATTTGGCGTAATTTGCGTTGAACCATTTCTCCGGAATGTATGCGGTCTTCTCGCTTTCCATAGCGGCAAGGGTGTATTCCTGGATGGCTTTTACAAGGCCGCCAAGGTAAACAAGTTCACGTCCGGAGCTGCCGTCTGCGGGTGCAAGCGGGAGAGAGATCACTTCATGCTCCCCACCTTTCAGAAGGCTCAGGAAAAGGATTCCGGGCTCCTGCTCTCCCTTGAACTTGAAGGCCTGGACGGTGAGGAAATAGTATTTGTCCTGCGATTTCAGGGCCTCAAATTCCTTCTGGGTGCAGAATTCAAAGGCCGATGCACTCCAGATATTCACCACCTCCTGCTTAAGGGCGCTCTGGAGAAAGGTGTCTTCCGGGACAACAACTTTTGTAACCTTGTCCTGGAAGTCTCCAAGTATGTAGCTGCGTGTCTGAACGCGGCCTTGTGCCATTGCCGATATTGCTGCGATAAGGCACAGGGTAAGAAGAATCAGCATTTTTCTCATTGTGCGATAAAAGCGTATGTAATTGTGCCCATCTGGCGGGCGGGGGCCTGAGCGGAGGCGTTGAACTTTGAGAGCCTTGCCGCACGGACTGCAAAAGTGCGTATGCAGTTGTCCGTGGCCGATACCTTCTCATCAACCTTGGCATTCACAACGTCTCCCTGGTTGTTCACGGTTATTATTACCGTAACCTCTCCGGCACCGTAGCAGCGGTAGGCCGGTATGGGAAGGCGGGTGGCCTTGCGGCCGTCAAGGCTCCATGAAAGGACGGAAGGGCCGCTGTATGGCTTTATCTCCTCCTGTTTCCCGGGGTCTTCCTTCTTGATGGGCTCCACGGAAATCTCGTCCTGCTCCTGCGGGCGTTCCTCCTGCCCATCCTTCAATTCCCGGGCCAGGCGCTCCGCTTCCTTGTAAAGCTCGTCGGCATCAGTGCCTCTGTCGTCCTTGAGGGCGCTCCTTTCAACGGTGACGTTCCTGACCGGCACTCCGGCAGCCGCAATCATCTCCTCAAGCTGCTCCGCGGCGCTTTTCAGAAACTCTTCCTTCTTCTGAAGTTCCTCCAGTTCTTCCTGCCTCGAGAAATCCAGCACAAAACTGTTCTCCTTCTGGATTTCCTTTCCTATCCGCACCAGCAGCAATACGATAATCACCGCGAGATGGATGCTCACGGTGATGTAAATTCCTGCTTTCTGGTCCGGAGTCAGTTTCATTTCTTGCTGCGGCGTTTCCTCTGGTGAAGGGCCTTCTCAATGGTGTTTGAGATTATGTCAATTGCCACTTTATTATGGCCGCCCTGCGGCACTATAACATCTGCGTAACGCTTGGAAGGCTCTATGAACTGCAGGTGCATGGGCTTCACGGTGTCGCAGTAGTGCTCTATGGCTGTTTCTATGGTACGGCCTCGCTCTGCTATGTCCCTGACCATGATCCTGAGCACGCGGTCGTCGTCATCGGCATCTACAAAAATCTTGATGTTCATCTGGTCACGGAGCTCTTTGCAGGTGAAGATGAGGATGCCTTCCACAATTATTACCTCTGCGGGCTCCACTGTGATGGTTTCCGTGGTGGAACGGGAACAGGTGATGTATGAGTACACCGGCTGCTCTATGGTCTTTCCGGCCTTGAGCTCACGGATTTGCTGGCACATCAGTTTCCAGTCAATTGCATCCGGGTGGTCAAAGTTGATGTTCTTGCGCTCCTCCGGCGGCACGTGGCTGGAGTCCTTGTAATAGGAATCCTGGGGGATAACCACTACGCGTCCCTGAAGCTGCTGAGTGATAGCGCGGACAACAGTTGTCTTTCCTGAGCCGGAACCTCCGGCAATGCCGATAACTAACATAATTATTATACTTATTGGGATCCTTCGTCGCTTTGCTCCTCAGGATGACAGTTTTGTCATTCTGAGCAAGCCTCCTGTCATTCTGAGCAAGCCTCCTGTCATTCTGAGCGAAGCGAAGAATCTCCTAAAACTCTGCATTCTTAGGTGTACGGGGGAAGGGAATGACGTCACGGATGTTGGCCATGCCGGTTACAAAGAGGAGGAGCCTCTCAAAGCCAAGACCGAATCCGGAGTGGGGGACTGAGCCGTAGCGGCGGGTGTCGATGTACCACTCAAGGTTCTTGCGTGACATTCCAAGTTCGTCGATACGCTGCTCAAGCTTCTCAAGATCGGCCTCCCTTTCAGAGCCGCCGATAATCTCTCCGATCTTGGGGAAGAGGACATCCATTCCGCGTACGGTGCGGCCGTCCTCATTCTGCTTCATGTAGAAGGCCTTGATGTCCTTGGGGAAGTCTATGAGAATGACGGGTTTCTGGAAGTGTTTTTCTACCAGATAACGCTCATGCTCGCTCTGGAAGTCCGTGCCCCAGTGGACGGGATACTCAAACTTGACGCCGTCTGCGATGGCCTTTTCAAGGATTTCCACGGCTTCCGTGTAGGTGACCTTCTGGAAGGCTATGCCAAGGACGGAGCGCATACGCTCAATAAGGCCGTCGTCATATTTGTCATTGAGGAATTTAAGGTCGTCCAGGCAGTTGTCCAGGGCATACTGCACAAGGTACTTCACAAATTCCTCTGCCAGTGCCATGTTGTCATTGATGTCATAGAAGGCCATTTCCGGCTCAATCATCCAGAATTCGGCAAGGTGGCGGGGGGTGTTGGAATTCTCTGCGCGGAAAGTGGGGCCGAAGGTGTATATCTCACCAACTGCCGTTGCACCAAGCTCACCTTCCAGCTGACCGGAAACGGTGAGGGAGGTCTTCTTCCCGAAGAAGTCCTTGGAGAAGTCTACGTTGCCCTTTTTGTCCAGGGGGATGTTCTTGAGGTCCATGGTGGTTACCTGGAACATGTCTCCTGCACCTTCTGCATCAGATTCCGTGATGAGCGGTGTGTGGAGATATACAAAGCCCTTCTCGTTGAAGAACTTGTGGATGGCAAAAGCCATTGCGTTACGGATGCGGAGGACTGCCCCGAAGGTATTGGTCCTGAGGCGCATGTGGGCAACGCTGCGGAGGAACTCAAGGGTTGTGTCCTTCTTCTGGAGAGGGAAACGCATAGGGTCACAGTCTCCAAGCACTACAATTTCCTTTGCCTGGATTTCAACGGCCTGGCCGCTTCCCTGGGATTCTACAAGGTCTCCCTTTACGGCAAGGGATGCTCCGGTGGTGACGCGCTTCAAAAGCTCCTCGTCAAAGAGCTCAGTGTTTGCTACTATCTGGATGTTATTGATGGTGGAACCGTCATTGAGGGCGATGAATTTTACCTGTTTGTTTCCTCTTTTGGTGCGTACCCATCCTTTGGCCAGCACCTCTACCCCCGGCTCCATCTGAAGCAGAGCCTTGATTTTGGTTCTTTTTAGACTTTCCATATACATTAATGCAATATCATGCAAATATAGCATTTCTTTGCCACCTTAGCAAAAAAATCGGCCCCCCGGGGTGCGGGAGGCCGATAATTGAAGGCAATAAACTACTGTTTCTTAACCTTGATGGTCTTCTTGGCAACCTCGAAGTTTACGTCGAAGTCGTAGTCGCCTGCATAGTATTTGACCTCACGGACGATACCGCCGGTAGCCTCGTCATATTCATACTCGAATGTGGCCTTGGCGTCTCTGTCCTGCCATTTTGCCTCGGTGCACTCCTTCTCGGAGCTGCGGCCGAACAGACCAGTCTCGTAGAGGAAACGGTTCAGGCCGGCATCCTCGGAATATGAGGTGTGGATATCGGCAACATTGTCCTTGGTGCTGTACTTGTGCTCTTTGTAGCGGCTTCCGTCACGGCTCCAGGTGAAGATGTTCTTGTTCTGGATAGCGTACTGGGTCTTTACTTCGCCGTCACGGCTTGCGGTAAGCTGGAATCCGTCGGCATCGTAGGTGTATGTCCATACGCGGGCGGGATCCTCGGTGTTGTCGGTGAACTCCGTGCAGAGGCCCTTGTCGTTGAGCTTGAGGCTGTAGATGACGATGTCCTTGTCGGATTCCCTGTTCACGTCGCACTGCGTGAAGTCGTCGTTATAGTCAAACTCATAACCCTTCTCCTTGTCACCTTTGACAAGAGCGGAAAGGATGTGGCCATACTCGTCGTAGGTGATGTCCCAGCGGGTTTCACCGACACGGGTAGCCTTCCAGTCGTTTTCCTCGGGCCAGTCGCAGATAGCCTCGATGTAAGCGGTCTTCAGGATAACCTCAACATCTTCGTACTGGGGTTTGTCGTCTCCTGTGTTGTCTCCTGTGTTGTCTCCAGTATTGTCACCGGTGTTATCGCCGGTGTTGTGCTCGCCGAGCGGCTCTACGACATTCGGACGAAGCGGCGTCTCGAGCGTTGCTTTTCGAGCGGCTTCAACAAGAACGCTCTCGATATCCGCCAGATACGGGAATTCCG
>CACXNH010000014.1 GCA_902768955.1 uncultured Bacteroidia bacterium
TAGCATCCTCATCACCGACGACTACTTCAAGGACCAGAGCCTTTGGGACGCCCCGGAAGGCGCCAAGCTTGCCGCCGGTGAACGCCTTGTCCTCTCCAGCGCCAACGACGGCGGAATCAGGACCGGCATCTCTTCGGCCAGTGAATTCCAGCTGAAACTTGCGGTAAAGGACGGCACCTGCGTAGACAGCTTCAGCCGTGACGCCGTGTTTGCCGACACCCCCTGCTATGGCCGCGGTTCATACCAGCGCATCCCGGACGGGGCCGATACTTGGAAGAACCTCACCTACAGCAGCAAGGGCCAGGAGAACAAGATCTTCAGCCTGGACGACTACAAGCATACGGCCATCTGGACATGGAGTTCACATGTGGCCGGACTGTCGGAGAATGACTTCGAGAAGCTCAAGGAGTTCAAGCGCCTTGGCTACGACCACATCCTCCTCAACTACGTGGCGTTTGAGTCTACGTCGGCCCTCCGCAGCACCATCCCATTCCTGGACAAGTGCGAAGAGCTTGGAATAGCCGTTCACTGCTGGATGCAGTGCTTCTACAACGGCGGCTGGGTAAGCCCCGTGGACGACGAAAACAAATGCTACAGGGAGGACGTATATGAGAAAATTAGGGCCGATGCAAAGAAGTACATCGAGAACTTCGGCATAAGGGGCCTGCATCTTGACTACATCCGCTTTGGCGGTACGGCCTCCAAGCACAACCCCTCTACGGACGTTACCGCCATAGGCGCCGTCAACCGCTGCTGCCAGGAGATAAGGGAAATCCTTGATTCCTATGACGGCGGCCTTGTCGCAAGTGCTGCCCTGATGCCGGAAAAGAACTCCCAGGCATACTACGGACAGGTTCCTTCCCAAATGGGTAAATACATCCATATACTCATGCCCATGGCCTACCGTTACTCCTATGGCTGGAGCGACAACGGATGTAAAGACATAATCAACTGGTTCGCAAACAATTCCGACGGGGCCGAAGTATGGGCGGGAATCACCACCTATACCGGCAACGACAGCGGCGGCGTGCAGGGTATGACTGCCGAAGCCATGCGAAAGGACATCGATATATTCATGGACTCCAAGGCCACCGGCCTGGTTCTTTTCCGCTGCGGACTTGGAACTTTCCCCGATGTTACAGACCTGAACTGAAAAAAATTTATATCTTTATCCATCATTAATTAACCCAAATTTTTAACACAACAGAGTTATGAAAAAATTACTTTCTTACTCAGCCGCGTTAATCGCCGTCCTGGCCGGCCTGTTCTCTTGCCAACCCAAGGAGCAGCCTACACCGGAACCCGAAGTTGGAACAACGCTCCAGCAGGCTCCGCTTGTGAACGCCGTTGCCGACGCTTACGCAAAATGGGAAGATGACAACGTCATTCCCGAGTCACTGAAGGTGGGCGAGACCACTCTCACCCTTCCCCAGTACCAGTATGCAATTGCAACGCTGCTTGTAAACCTCTCCAAGGCCGACAAGAGCGACATTGCAGTGATTGGTTACAAAGCTGCCGAACACCCGGAGCGCGACAGCTATGACCAGAATGAAATTGCAGTAACCGGCGGTGCAAAGATCACTGAAGGCACCGAAGACCTGGTGAACATTGCAGAGCGCTTCCTGAAGGCTTCCGCAGACAAACTCCAGATTCCCAACCAGACTCTGGTAACCCGCAGCGGCGCAAGCGCAATTGCTTTTTCCACCAACCGTGCCACCGTCTCCTTCATGCGCGCAATCGCAGCTTACAAGTCAGACGGCAAGCTCCCCGCAAAGGTTTCCACCGAGTACCTCTCCGCAGCATCTTCCCTGAAGGGCTTCGCAGAGCAGTTCGTGGGCATCCTTGACATCTGGGAGAAGACCGTCGGCACCGTATCGGCCGATGGTTCACACTGCACCGACAACAACAGTGCATGGAAGGACGTTCACTTTGTCCCCATCCCCCACTCCGGCGGTGCATACGCAGATGGTGTAGACCAGTACGACCCTCAGTACCAGCCTTACTTCACCGTTACCATCGACGGCCGCACCTATACCAGTGCAGAAACCTGGGGTATCGCTCTCCGTGGTATCATGGATATGGTTACCAAGGAAGGCCATACAAAGTGGCAGCCCAGCCGTAACCCGTTCGCACACACAATGGGTAACGGCGCCTCCCTCAAGGAGCCCATCCCTCCCGTGTACGACTACGACATCTGGGGTCAGTATCCCTGGTATGAAAGCACCAACGACGGTCAGCCCATCAACAAGTCAGAGATTGACGTTTACCTGATTGCCCGTCTCGCAGGCTGGTTCCTTGCCCGCCAGGCCGCCCCTGAGGACATTACCGGTATCTCCAACCTCGGCAAGATCGGCAACTACCAGATCTTTGGTACCGATCCCGACGAATGCATAGTTGAAGAAGGTGTAAGCGGCTTTGTGAGCTCAATGCGTATGTGGCTCATCTGCGCCCGCTTCTACAAGTATCTGCTTGACAACAAGATTACGGACAATGTCTACGATGCAGTCAAGGACGCCAAGTTCTCCACCGACCTCTATGGCGTTGACATGCCCGACATCACCCTCAAGACCACTACCATCGCCCTGGATTCCGACGGTACAGCCCAGAACCTCAAGTTCACTGCCAAGGAAGCTTGGGAGGTAACTCCTTCAGAATCCTGGATCAAGGTTGATCCCGCCAGCGGCGAAGCAGGTGACATTACCGTAACAGTTACAGCCGAGCCCAACACCGGTGCTCTCCGTGAAGGCGAAATCCTTGTCAAGGGCGGCAACGTGACCGAAGGTCTTGTGGTTAAGGTTACCCAGTCCAAGTACATCGCTCCTAGCGCAGCATCACTGAAAGAATTCGCCGAGCAGTTCGTAAAGGGTCTGGAAGTTTGGGAAGCAACCGTTGGCACAGTTGAATCCGAGAACAAGCACCTCATTGAGAACGGTACTGCATGGACCAACGTACACTTTATCCCCGTAGGTCCCACCGGCGGTGATTATGACAACCACCCCGGCAACCAGCACGACCCCATGTACACTCCTTGGACTATCAATGTCGGTGGCACTGAGTACAACTCTGCCCAGGCATGGGAGATCGCCGTACGCGGCCTCATGAACATGGTTACTACGGAAGGTGAAGCCTTCCTGCCCGGCATGACAGACCGTAACAAGGCTTACACCCTTGGCAACAACCAGGGCTTCCTTGAGGCCGGTATGCCCAACCCTTCAGAGAACTGCAAATGGGGCGGATATCCTTGGTACGAGGAAGACGGCCTCACCTACAACGGCGGCCCCGTTGAGAGTGTAGACATCAACTTCATCATCAAGGTTTGCTCATGGCACCTTGTACGCGGCCTCATCAACAATGACGGCAACAGCGCACTTGGCAACATCGGCAACTACCAGCAGTTCGGCACTTCTTCCAGCACTCTGAACCTTGATGGTTACGATGGCCTCATCGCTCCTATGCGTGAGCTCATCATCATGATGCGTATCTACAAGTACATCCTTGACAACAACATCGACTCCAATGTCTATGATGCCATCAAGGACCAGAAGTTCGACTACGACATGTATGCTCAGGGTGCAGAAGCCAAGGTGTTCACCCTTAAGGATTTCGCACAGGAATTCGTAAAAGGTCTGGACGTCTGGGCTTCCAACGTGGGTAACATCGACGCTGACGGTTACCGTAACTCACAATCCGCACAGGGCGCATGGCTGGATGTTCACTACATTCCTATCGGAAACACCAACAACTCCGACTTCAAGGATTTTGGCAACAACCAGTACGATGACGGCAAGACCCCTTGGACCCTCAATGTGGGTGGCACCGTGTACACTTCCTCACAGGCTTGGGAAATCGCTATCCGCGGCCTGATGAACATGGTTACCACGGAAGGTGAAGCTTTCCTTGACACCATGGACGACCGCAACAAGGCCTACACCCTTGCAGACGGCAAATCGCTGCTGAGCGACATCCCTGCACCTTCAGCGGACAACAAGTGGGGCAAGAACCCCTGGTATGAGTACGGCAACCTTGTAACCGACGGCGGACAGCCCATCTCCGAAGTTGGCATCGACTTCATGATGAAGGTTGGCGCATGGCATGTGGTACGTTCCTTCATCAAGACCGGAGGAAACTCCAGCCCTCTTGGCATGGTTGGCAACTTCCAGGAATTCGGCACATCAAGCGGCACCCTGAACCTCCAGGGTCAGCACGGAGACTACGTGGGTTACATTGCCCCTATGCGTGAACTCCTTATCCTGATGCGTATCTACAAGTACATCCTTGACAACGGCATCGAGACCAACGTCTACAGCGCCCTCAAGGACCAGAAGTTCAAGTTCTGGCTGTATGGCGAGAACGGTGACGTGAGCGCCCCTTCACTTAAGGCCTTCGCGAAGGAATTCGTAAAGGGTCTGGACGTTTGGGAGGCAACCGTAGGCACCGTGGAGTCGGAAAACGAACACCTCATTGAGAACGGTACCGCCTGGACCAACGTACACTTCATCCCCGTAGTTCCAAACTCCGGTTGTGAGTACCTTGGACATGCAGGCAACCAGTACGATCCCATGTACACACCTTGGGTGCTCAATGTCAACGGTGTAGAATACACATCGGCCCAGGCATGGGAAATCGCTATCCGCGGCCTGATGAACCTTGTCACCGCCGAAGGTGAAGACTTCCTTCCCACCATGGACGACCGCAACAAGCCTTATACACTGGCCGACAACGGTTCCCTGAACGACGCAATGCCTACATATTCACCCAACTGCGCCTGGGGCAAACACCCCTGGTATGAAGGAGCAAACTCCGACCTTGTAACTTACAACGGCGCCGCCATTGAAAGCGTTGACGTCAACTTCATGGTGAAGGTAGGTGCCTGGCATGTTGTCCGCGGTCTTATCAAGACTGCCGGAAACAGCAGCCCTCTTGGCATGATTGGTAACTTCCAGCAATTCGGCACGGTAAGCAGCTCCCTCATCCTTGAAGGTTACGACGGGCTTATCTCCCCTATGCGTGAAATGCTGATTCTCATGCGCATCTACAAGGATATCCTTGACAACAATATCAACAGCAATGTTTATACTGCCATCAAGGACAAGACCTACAGCTTTGACCTGTACGGTATTGAGTAAATCCTAAACCTTTCCGGCAGCGGGGACCTGACCGCCCCCGCTGCTGCAAATTAATCACATAAACATGAAAAAATTCACACTGCTCTTCTTTGCCTCCGCACTTGTGCTGAGCGCATGCGGGTGCGGAAAAAGCGTCCCCGCAAAAACCGACGACGATACTCCCGGACAGACCCCGGAACAGGAAAAAACCTTCAGCCTGGACAGCTACAACGGCCACTTCGTAGAGGCACTATCGGCCGCATATGACACGTTTGAGGAAACCGGAAAGCTACCCAATTCCATCAACGTGGATGGCCTTACCGTAACCAAGGGCCGATACATCATTGGGGCCTGCCTCTTGCTTGAAAAGATACAGAAGGAGCCTGAAACCTGGCAGGACAACGACATTGAGACCTTCCAGGCTGCAGCTGGTGACGAATACCGCTGGAACACCTTCGACCCCGACGTAATTGACTTCCAGCACATTAACTTCATGGCCGAAAAACTCCTGAACTTCACCATTGAAAGGAAGTCCCTCCCCAACTACGTCACCTTCCCCTCCACAGACCCCGCCAGCCCCGGCTACCTGCCTCAGCTCACAATGGTTGTGACAAAGCATGACAACCTGATGAACCTCAGGGCCTGCGCCGTGGTCCTTGCCAGGACATTCAAATTCTTTGTGGAGAATAAGGGAGAATGGCCCGCGGAAGTATCCTCATGGCCCTCTTCGTACCTCAGGGCAACCAGCAACTGCCCCATTGATGCCCCGGAAGTCCTGGCAGCACGTGACGAGGCCATAGCAGGCCTTCCCGCCAACGCCACGGACCGCCAGAAGGCCGAAGCTATCTACGAATACGCACGTGACAAGTGGGAGTGGGAGGACTACATGAACACCAAGAAAGGCGCCGTAGGAACCATCAATCAGAAAGGCGGCAACTGCTGCGACCTCACCCACGCGACCCTTGCCATGTGCCGCGCAACCGGCATTCCCGCCCGCTACCTCCACGGACAGTGCCATTACTCCTCCGTAATCGGCCACGTTATCCCTGAAATCTATGTGGACGGGAAGTGGTGGATTGCCGATCCCACCAACAACGACTCCTCATGGGGTACTCCTAAGTGGAGGGGCATGGATACCTTCAACGGACGTTACTACGAACTTGAATTCTAAGAAGTCATGCTAAAGAAAGTATTTCTTTTTGCCGCACTGGCAGCCGCACTCATCTCTTGCGGGAGAAAGCCCGTAACAGAAGAAAACACCAACGGTATATGGCTGTGGTCCAAGTACATGAACGACGTTGACCTGGACACACTGAAAGCCAAGGGAATAGGGAATATCATCCTTCACGAGGTTGCCTTCAAAAACCACGGAGAAGACTCTACCCTTGCGTTCATCCACGCCGCCCAGGAGCGCAACCTCAAGGTCCATATCTGGTTCCAGTGCTTCTACAAGGACGGCAAGTGGGTAAACCCCGTTGACGATTCTCTGAACCGCTACAAGCAGGAATATTTTGACGAGGTTATTGCCCGCGCAAAGCACTACGAAGACCTTGGAGTGGACGGAATCCACCTGGACTACATCCGTTTTGGCGGAACAGCCCACAAGCACAATCCCAGCGCCGAAATAACCGCCACAGGCTGCGTGACGGAGTTCTGCCGCCAGATAAGCACCGCCCTCAAGGCCGCCAACCCCGACATCATCCTTTCGGCCGCACTTATGCCGGAGCCCGATAGCGAGTACTACTACGGCCAGGATCCCGCCCAGATGGGGCAGTACATAGACATCCTCATGCCCATGATATACTACCACTGCGACAGCTACCGTCCCAACGGCGCCGAATGGGCGCTTGAGGTGGCCGACCATTTTGCCACCAAGGGCGCTCCCGCAAAGGTATGGGCAGGAATCACCACATACAAGGACACCGACACATCCCAGGTGGTTCCCATGGATGCCGTAAACATCCTGAGGGATGCCAAGATGTTTGTAAACAGGTCCAAAGCCAGCGGAGTGGTCCTTTTCCGCTTCGGCCTAGGCGAAATCCCGGACCTCAACGGAATAAAGGAAAACTAGAATGATACTCATTGCAGACAGCGGCGCCACAAAAACCCAGTGGGGCTGCGTTAACAGGGACGGCACAGGCCGCCATGACTTCTTCTCCCAGGGCTACAACCCCAACTACATAAGCGGGGAAGACATCATTGCCGATATTAGGTCAAACCTTCCGCAGGGCTTTGACACGGATGCCGTAGAGGCCATCTACTTCTATGGGGCCGGAGTCACACCCATGCAGTATCCCTTTGTGGAAAAGTGCCTGAGGACTGTTTTCGGCAAGGCCGGTGAAGTTTTCATCGCAATGGACACCCTGGCATCGTGCAGGGCCCTCCTTCAAAGGGAACCGGGCTTTGCGGCCATCCTTGGCACCGGTAC
This sequence comes from uncultured Bacteroidia bacterium, assembly GCA_902768955.1. Taxonomy (GTDB): domain Bacteria; phylum Bacteroidota; class Bacteroidia; order Bacteroidales; family UBA932; genus Cryptobacteroides. The sequence goes on from CACXNH010000014.1 coordinate 7,534, forward strand.
CAATTCGGCCATGTACGATGGCTGCAACGAGGGCCTGAACGTAGACTCCTGCGGCTTTATCCTTGGCGACGAAGGCAGCGGCGGATACCTTGGAAAGCGTCTCATCACGGACTTTATCCGCTGTAACATGCCGGAGGCCGTGTACAAGATTGTGGGCAAGGAACTTGGCCACAGCAACGAGGAACTCCTGGACATAATCTACACCAAGCCCTTCCCCAACCGCTTCTGCGCCCAGTATGCAAAGTTTATAGGGGAGCACCTTGACTTCGACCCCTACTTCCCCGCCCTTGTGGAAGACGCCTTCACCAAGTTCTTCCAGCGTATCGTAACCCACTATCCGGACTATACCAAGTACAGTTTCAACGCTGTGGGAAGCGTGGCTTACCACTTCCGTCCCATCCTCGAGAAGGTTGTGGAGCGCTTCGGCATGAAGATGGGCGTCATCCTGAAAGCCCCCATGGACGGTCTTGTGAAATATCATACAAGTTAGCTATGCCGAAAAACAAGTACCTGCTTCCGCTTGCCTTCATAGGCATGATGTTTTTCACCGTTGGCTTTGCCACTGGTATAAACGGGTATTTCGTGCCGTTCCTGGAGAATAACCTCTCCCTTACTTCGGCCCAGTCTTACCTTGTGATAGCCGCAACTTTTACCGCATTCCTGGTATTCAGTTTCCCGGCTTCAACCATTATCGGCAAAATAGGATACAAGAAGACGATGTCTCTGTCCTTCTTCCTCTTTGCCATTGCCTTTGCGCTGTTCATCCCTGCCGCAAGGCTTGAGAGCTTTGCCCTCTACCTTCTGGCCTGCTTCATAAGCGGAACGGCAAACACGGTGCTCCAGGCCGCGATAAACCCCTATGTAACCATCCTGGGGCCCATAGACTCCGCCGCAAGGAGGATAAGCATCATGGGTATATGCAACTCCCTGGCGCTGTCGCTGCCCTCCATTTTCATTGCAGCCGTTACAAGGAAGCCTATTGAGGCAGTTGGCCTCAACGACCTTGACACACCGTTATACATCATAATTGCCGTGGTGGTTGTCCTTGGCATAATAACCCTCTTTGCCCCACTTGAGGAGATCAAGGCACAGGGGGAGGAAAACGAGGAAGACTGCCCTTACGCAGCTGGGAAGAAATCCATCTGGCAGTTCCCGCACCTGATTCTGGGAGCGCTGGCGCTGTTTGTGTACGTAGGAGTGGAGAATCTTGCCCTCCTTACCGTCCTTGACTATGCACAGGGGCTTGGCCTTTCAAATCCCGAAAGCTATACTATCTGGCCTGGGATAGGCATGGCTGTAGGCTATGTGATAGGCATTATCTGCATCCCAAAGTTCATCTCCCAAGTAAATGCCCTGAGGATATGCACATGGCTTGCAGTGGCCGATTCTCTTGCAATAGTACTTACCCCGCCCGCTATATCAGTATGGTGCGTGGCGCTCCTAAGCTTCGCCTGCTCTCTCATGTATCCGGCAATATGGCCGCTTGCGATAGTGGACCTGGGCAAGTTTACAAAGAAGGGATCTTCGCTTCTGGTTGCTTCAATTGGCGGCGGTGCCCTTATTCCCCTTCTGTTTGGCGCAATGAAAGACTGGATGGGTGCGCAGAATGCATACTGGATTTGCCTTCCTTTCTACCTTCTCATAATGTTCTACGCATACTATGGTTACAAGATTCGCCGCTAAAGGGTTATTCCTTGCTTTCGTCCTTGCATCCCTGACATCTGTCCGGGCTGCAGCATGCACAACGGCCATCGTATCGGCCGAAGCCAGCAGCACCGGCCGTCCCATGATATGGAAACAGAGGGACGCCGACAACGTCCGTAATGGCCTTGCATACATGCGGGGAGAGCGTTTTTCCTATACCGGGATCTATGCCGATACAGACACTCTTCACCGCAAAACCTACGGCGGGATAAACGAAGCAGGCTTTGCAATTGCAAACAACCTGTCATACAACCTAAGGCCTGATGAAACAGGCACCCAGAACGGCCTTCTCATGAGCCGCGCACTCGGCCTCTGCGAGACCCTTGATGACTTTGAGAAGATGCTCAAGGCCGGAACAGGTCTGGAGATAAGCGCCAACTATGCGGTGATAGACGCTCACGGCGGCGCCGCCTATTTTGAGGCATGGGACAATGGTTACACCCGGTATGACGTACCAAAGGGGGGCGCCCTGTACCGCACCAATTTCTCCCTCTCTGGAAGGGAAGGCAAAGGCGGCGGATACGTGCGATATGAGGCAATAAGCCGTATTATGAAAAAACAGCCACGCGGCGGTTTCAGCCCGGAGTTTTTCCTTGATGCCTCACGCAATTTCATCAATGGACTAAGCGGTAAGGATGCCCTTAAGGGAAAGGACAGCTTTGTGTATGACAACGACTATATCCCACGCCCGTGGTCTGCATCCTCAACAATAATCGTAGGTGTTGCTCCTGGGCAGAAGGCCGACTCCGGAATGATGTGGTTTGTGCCGGGCTATCCGCCATGCTCTTATGCAATTGCCGCATGGGTGGCGGCCGGAGAGAATCTTCCCGCATGCATATCCGGTGACTCCCCTGCCAATGGACTTGCGGTAGAGCTCATGCAGCGCGTACATCCCTACAAATGGGAGGGCGGCGACGAATACCTTGACGTAAAGGCCGTGAAAAGGATTATTCCCTTTGTCAAAAGGGCCGAAAAAACCGAGCTTAAGGAAGCTAGGAAAGTGGACGGGACCAGCCTGGAGGAGATTCTCTTATACAACCAGGCCGCCGATGCCCGCTTTGAATCATTCAAATCACTTGTAAGATGAGTTTTACGCCCTGGACACTGCTAATTGATGTCGGCATAGTTTCCCTGCTGCTACTGCTGGGGAAGCTTCTCCGCGCAAAAGTACCCTTTATCCAGAGGCTGTTCATCCCCCCAAGCCTTATAGCCGGTTTCTGCGGCCTTATCCTGGGGCCGGAGGTCCTTGGATGGCTGCCACTTTCATCAAACATGGGCACCTACGCCGGCATCCTGATAGCCCTTGTCTTCAGCTGCATCCCGTTTACCTCCCAGAAGTCCCGCACCAATGACGGCGGCGCCCGCATAGGCCGGATGTGGAGCTACTCCCAGGCGGGAATGCTGCTCCAGTGGGCCCTTGGCGGAGCCCTTGGCATGTGGGTCCTGAGCCTATTCTGGCCCATAGACCCCTCCTTCGGCCTTTCCATGCCCGCCGGATTCTGCGGAGGCCATGGCACGGCTGCGGCAATTGGCGAAGCCTTTTCCAAACACGGCATTGAGGAAATGCAGTCCCTTGCCATGACAGCCGCTACGGTTGGCATCATCGCCTCAGTAGTCATCGGCATGTGGGTCATTTCCTGGGGTGCGGCCCACGGTAAAACCTCCTTCCTTGGGAAATTCGACACCCTCCCGGAGGAGCTCCGAACCGGCATACTCCCCAAAGACAAGCGAATCTCCATGGGAGAAGCCTCGTTCAGCGCCATTTCCCTGGACTCCATGACCTTCAACTTCGCCTTCGTGGCCCTTTCGGCCCTGGGCGGTTACGGCATCTCAAAGCTGGTGGCCCTCCTGTGGCCCGCCCTGATGCTTCCGGTATTCAGCTGCGCCTTCATCGCCGCACTCCTTGTGAGGTGGATCCTTGGAAAGATTAAGGCCGATGAACACATCTCAAAACCTATCGTGGGGCACCTCAGCGGGGCCTTCACTGACTATCTGGTGGCCTTTGGAGTTGCATCCATAAAGCTGGAGATTGTAGGCCGATACATTGTGCCGCTCACCATCCTCGTTGTAATAGGGCTGGTCCTTACGCTCCTCTATGTGTTCCTTGTGGGCGCCCGTATTCTCCGGACGTACGCATTTGAAAAGAGCGTTTTCACCTGGGGCTGGTTCACCGGAACCATGGCCATGGGAATCGCCCTCCTGAGGATTACGGACCCCGATTCAAAAAGCGGCTGCCTTGACGACTACGCCATTGCCTACCTTTACATAGCCCCTGTGGAAATAGCCCTTGTAAGCTTTGCTCCGCTTGCATTCACCTCCGGATTCGGCTGGCTCTTCATCATTGCCTGCGCCCTCACAGGAGCCGGAATCATGGGATTTGCCGCGGCAAGGGGATGGCTCAAGAAATAAGTGTTATGAAGCGTTTAATGTGTATATTGGAGTCCCTGCTCATTATTATTCCTGCCCAAGCAGGGACTCCCCGAAAGGGGAAGACAGACATTGGGGCCAAGTATCTTGACACCCATTTTGCGCTGTACGATTCCCTCCAGAAGAGCATCTTCAATTATGCCGAAACCGCATACAGGGAAACAAGAAGCGCAGAGCAGTGGGCATCGTTCCTTGAAAGCGAAGGTTTCCTGGTGGAAAGGGGCATTGCAGGCATCCCTACGGCCTTTGTGGCCAGCTACGGCAGCGGAGCTCCGGTCATAGGTATGATGGCCGAATACGACGCCATTGCGGGCATGAGCCAGGACACCGTCCCCTTCCGTAAACCCCTTGTCCCGGGAGCTCCGGGACATGCCTGCGGACACAATGTCCTTGGAGCCGGTTCAGTTGCAGGCGCCGTGGCCGTCTCCAAGTATCTTTCGACCACAGGAGTATCCGGGACGGTGAAACTCTTTGGCTGCCCCGCCGAAGAAGGCGGCGGCGGAAAGGTGTACATGATGACGGGGGGCGTGTTTGACGGGCTGGACGCCATGCTGGACTGGCACCCCGACACCAGGAACACCGTAAACAAGGCTACGGGCCTTGCAAATGTGCAGGTGATATTCACCTTCACGGGGAAGGCCTCCCATGCATCGGGAGCGCCGGAAGCCGGACGCAGCGCCCTTGACGCCGTGGAAAGCTTCAACTACATGATGAACATGATGCGGGAGCATGTGCCCCAGACCTCCCGTATTCACTACGTGATAACGGACGGGGGCAAGGCTCCAAACGTGGTTCCGGACAAGGCAAGCGTGAAGTACTTCTTCCGCAGCCCGTCCCGTGAAACCGTACGTGATATCCTTTCCAGGTCCCTCAAGGCGGCCGAAGGAGCGGCAATGGGAACGGGTACCGTCTTTGACTACGAGCTTGTCTCCGGCAACTATGAAAGACTTCAAAACGATGAAATGGCCGCCCTCGTGGGGCGCTCCCTTGAAAAGGTGGGCGGCATAAGGCTGGATGAGCGGGAAATGGCGTTTGCACGCGAAGTTGCGGCCGTCTCCGGTGCAGACGCTTCGCTCATCGACCGGCTTTCCACGGTTGTTCCTCCCGCCGACGAAGGCTACGAGGCCTATGTGTCTTCAGACGTCGGGAACGTGACCTGGGCGGTTCCCACGGGCAGTTTCCGTTACTCCTGCTTCACTCCGGGCGGCGTGGGACACAGCTGGCAGCAAACCTCCAGCTGCGGCACCACAATAGGCACTAAAGGAGCAATAGGAGCGGGAAAGGTGCTTTATTACAGCGCCGTGGAACTCCTTACGGACTCAAAGCTCCTCTCACGCGTGAGGGAAGAATTCCTTTCACGCCGCGGCCCGGATTTCACCTTCCAGCCCATGACAGGGCAAAGAAGACCGCCTTTCAAGGAGGCGGCGACGCTCTCCACTGCGCTTGAAAGAGGCCTCTTTACGGACTTCCAGCCTTCGGCACCATCCATTGAGAGGAAGGAAGTTGTCGCCGATACATCGGCCTTCACCTACTTCATAAAGCCGGAGGCTATCCTGGACCAGGAGGAATCCGGAAGGTGCTGGTTCTTCTCCACGTCTACGGTGCTTGGAGGCGACATTTCCCGTAACTACATCTATTTCTGGGACCTTATGGAGAAGTCCAACCTCTTCCTCTGTGAGGTATGGGACCACCGGAAGGAGCCCCTTGACAGCCGGTTCAACGAGAAAATCTTCCGCCGTCCAATATGGGATGGAGGCCATTTCATGGATGCCGTGTACCTGGTTGAGAAATACGGAATTGTGCCGGAAAGCGCCATGCCGGAAACAGCTGTTTCTCTTGATCCGGACGGCCTAAAGCGCGTCCTGAAGCAGCTCCTGAGGGGCTACGGCCTCAAGCTCAGGGAAAGTACGGAGCCAGAGGCCTTGAAGGAGGAAGCCCTTAAGGAAGTATACGGGCTCCTTCAGGACAGCCTTGGAACCCCGCCGGAAACCGGTATAAGGAAGGTGGACATGAGCGGCTATGCCGTGCTCATGAACGACCCCACAAGGCCGTACTACAGAAGATACAGGGTAGAGGGTTCAAGAGGGGCTTACGACGCCCCGGACTGGACCTTCCTTAACCTTCCCGTGGAAGAACTGGAAGCAATTGGTATCAAGAGCCTTGCCGCCGGAGAGCGTTTCTATTTCACGGCCGATACAGACGCCTACTCTGACAAACCGGCCGGCGTATACAGTCTTGACACATACGATATCCCGTCCCTCTCCAAGGAAGAGCTGTTCCGGAGCTACGGGGCAGTATCGGCCCATGCAATGGCCATGTGCGGGGTAAAGATTGCCGATGACGGCACGCCCGAGCGCTGGGTGGCCCAGAACAGTTTCGGCCTAAAAAGAGGACCTGACGGGCTGGCCGTCATGGACCGCGAATGGTGGCAGACATATATGTTCCGCATGGTGGTGAAGACAGAGAACCTCACCCCACAGCAGCAGACAATGCGGGAACTGACCCCGGAAACCATCCCTTATTGGAATTTATACTGATATGAAAAGACTTCTTGTACTTGCCGCAGTGTTGTTTGCTGCGCTGTCCTGCCGTCCCATGGCAGAAGAGTATCCCATGTTCTGGACCTGGTTGGAGGACATCCCTTCTGTTGATGTTGAGGCTGCCTTCGCACACATGGAAGAGGCCGGCCTTGACGCCGTGATGCTTCACGCCGCCAGCGTGGAGGATTACGTGAAGGATGTGGAACTGGCAAGGGAGCACGGCATCAAAGTTTACGCATGGGTCTGGACCCTCAACCCGCCCCGGCAGGAGCGTCCCCAGATGCTCCAGGAGCATCCGGACTGGTTCAGCGTGAACAGGAACGGGGAGAGCGTGGCCGAAACAAAGGCCTACGTGAACTCCTACAAGTTCCTTTGCCCTGCCCTCCCGGAAGTGAGGGAGTACCTTGCAAAGAAGGTGGAGGAAATCTGTGCCATAGACGGAGTAGAGGGCATCTGCCTGGACTACTGCCGCCTCATAGACTGTGTGCTTCCCATTTCTCTTGCATACAACTACAACCTGAAGCAGGACACTGAGGTGTGGCCGGAATATGACTACGGATATCATCCGGCAATGATAGAGCTGTTCATGAAGCAGTACGGATATGATCCCAGGGAACTTGAAGACCCGTCACGTGACGCCAAATGGTGCGCCTTCCGCAGTGCACAGATTACGGAGGTTGCGAACCTGATGTGCGATGTTGCCCACAAGGCAGGAAAGAAAGTCACGGCTTCTCCGTTTGCAGCCGCAGGCCTTGCCAATTTCATGGTTTTCCAGGACTGGCCCAAATGGGACCTTGACATTGTGCACCCCATGGCCTATACGGATTTCTACACTATGGACCCGTCGTTTGCCCGTGACGCCACGCTTTCAAACATCAATGCCGCAGGGCCCGAGGTTACCGTGATGTGCGGTGTTGACACGGAACTTGGCGGAGACCCGGAGTTCATCTTTGACAAGATGGATGCGGCCTTCGGCGCTGGCGCAAAGGGCATTTCGCTTTACACTATTGAAGGCCTGAATTCAGAAAGTCTCCGCGCACGCTTCAAGGTGTATGCCGACAGCCTTAGGACACTCCGGGCCGAAGGTAAACTGCCCGTAGCGCCGGGTACGGCCCCTTCAGTGAACCCTTTTGAGAACAAGTCCCTCATGGCCGTTGTAGAGCGCAACATGCAGCGCGTGATTGCCGGCGAGGCCATCCACGAAAAGAGCGTGAACGGCATGATTCCCGATGATCCTTCACGCGTCTACCCCGCCCTGGACCTCACTGACTATACCCTTGTCAAGGAAACAGACCGCCTTAAGGTTTACGAAGTCACGGACCGCGCCAGCGGTAAAACCATGCAGGTGTATTTTGTCCTTTACGGGAACCTCATTTCCGGCTGGGATATAAGGATTTGACTTTGGCACTGAAAACGGCCAGAAATCCTCCATGGCAATGGATGGCTTCCCCGGCTGTTTTTAGTAAGGAACTCACACTGAGCGCATTACACAATTTACTCCCGTCGATTTTGACGGGAGTAAATTGTGTAATTTTCTGATAATCAAACGGTTGGCAAAAACGGGAATTATTTTCTCCCACGTTGTCTCTCTAAAAACTGTAGAAATAGTTTCTCATCAGGGCAACATGACTTCTGAATAAGGTTCCTGAATCTAGATCGGATGGTTTTCAGACTGCCAATAGACTGGCTCTTCATTATATAGTAAATAATCTCATCAGGAATATTGGCGAAAAAAAGTGCAATCAATTTAAGATTATCACCTGAGATCGAATGGACCTGTTTTTTTAATTTGTTAATAATATCATCTGCATTAGTATTCAGTAACTCGAATAACTGTGCGAACGCTTGTTCATTTTTACCAACAGCAACCAGTTCTGTTTTGAAATCTGAGATTGTATAATCTTCTTTTTCCAAACTAGAAACAACGTGGAGATCTAGATTAGCATATTTTTCCAAAAATAGTGTTCCTATTAACGCCGAAACACTTTTCCCAGAGAGTCTCTTCTCCATCTCAAGTTTTGTAATGGCGTCTCTCAATGAATCTTCTTCCCTTCTTTGCCGCCATTTAATGAACCATATGATTATTGTGAAAACGAGGACTGTTATTATAGAGGAGAGAATGAGTATGATACGTTGACGAACAATTTTTTGGTTTTGAATAGATACTTCATGGATGTAATAATCTCGCTGGGCTATACTTAATGACTGATGAAGAAGAGCCCTTGTGAGTGAGTCTTGAACTAGGGCAGCTCTCTTAATATGGATAAAAGCCTGATCCTGCTTACGTGAAGCAGAATCAATATCTGCTTGAAGGAACTCCAGTGTTACTCTTTCTTCAACACTTTTAGCAAGACTTAAGCCCTTTTTCATCCAATAATTAGCTGAATCGAGTTGCCCGCATCTCAGATGAGCGATGGATCGACATCCATAGTCCAGTAATTCATAGTATTCCAAAGGAGTATTTTTATATAACTCCAACGCTTTACTTGTTGAATCCTTTTTTTCAACAAAAGTCTGAGCATAACAAAGACGGGAGTAGGCTTGAAGTGAAATGTTGTCATATAGTAAGAGGTCTCTCAAAATAGAGCGCGACTCATCGAATTTACGTTCTTCCATCAAATCAACAGCGAGAGAATACTGAGCATATTTAACGTATAAAGTATCGTCGCATCGTGAAAATGCCTCGACAGCCTTTCTGTGATAATCAGTTGCAGCGCTATTATTGTTCGTCATACTAAAAATATCGGCGGTGTTCCTATATATTAGCCCAAGATAATGCCTGTCTTCTAGCTTTTCAGCTAACTGACCAGATTGCTCAAATAAAACTATAGCCGCCGCATAATTGCCGGCATTTTTTTGAACGATTCCTTTGTAAAAGAGGGAGAGCATCTTTTCGGATGGATATCGTCTTGAGTTAGAATAATAGTCGTATGCAATATTGATTAGGGAATCATTATCAA
>CACXNH010000015.1 GCA_902768955.1 uncultured Bacteroidia bacterium
CCCTGAATACGTCTATCCTGATGATTCCATGGAAGCCGTGATGCGTAAGTTTGAGAAAACCGGCGCCTGGAACCTCCCCGTAGTGGATTATGAGAGGAAATACCTTGGCTTCCTCTCCAAATCCAAGATCTTCAACGCTTACAGGGAATCCCTTAAAGACTTTTCACAGGACTAGCCATTCATGCCCTGCGGGCCAGCTGGGGACACAAAAACGGCCAATTTTGTTCCTCGGGACGGTCTGGAGACCAGCTGGAGACACAAAAAGGGCCATTTTTGTTCCGCAGGGCGGCCGGACAACAAGTCAGAGCAGGGAATGAGATGGTGGATAAATAATGAAATAATGCTAACTTTGTATTAAATACAAAAACAGTGTACTATGAGAAAAGTAATTATTGTTATTATTGCGGCACTGGCGTTCTCAGTGGCTGCAGTTGCACAGCCTAAGGCTATAGGTGTCAGGGGCGGATGGGACGCCGGCGTTTCCTATCAGCATTATCTGGGAGGAGAGAACTTTCTTGAGGCAAATGCATCTCTTTACGGCTTCAACGCCATTGCGATTGATGCAGCAGCGTCATACAACTTCATGATTGTCCGTCCCAACTGGACTCCCAAGGGAGAGTGGGGCTTCTACATCGGCCCCGGTGTTACTGCCGGCACGTTTGTGAACACTGAAGGGAAAACGGCTTTCAATGTTGGCATCTTTGCCCAGATCGGCCTTGAATACACCTTCTGGTTCCCACTGAACCTGTCCTTTGATATCAGGCCGGGGTACCACTTTATGTCCAACACGGCAATGTACTATCCCGCCTTCAGCGTGCGGTACGCGTTCTAACCTGAAGTATTTGTTTTTATGAGCGGACAGAGCAATCTGCCCGCTTTTTTTGACGGCAGCAACCTGCTATTCTTGCCGGAGCAATGGAAAATCACTATCTTCGTACCACCTATGAAAGAGATTTACGTCAATTATATCGCGGGGCTTCTGGGCGTTCAGCCCTGGCAGGTCCTGAATTGTGCAGAACTGTTTGAAGACGGCTGCACCGTGCCGTTCATCAGTCGATACCGCAAGGAACGCACCGGTGGCCTCACTGACATAGAGGTGGCAGAGGTAAAGCATTGGGCCGATGTTTTTTTCGAAATGGAAAAGCGCAAGGAATTGATCCTGAAGACCATCAAGGAAGCCGGTGGGCTCACCCCCGAGCTTGAAAAGGAAGTGCTAGAGTGCGTCAGCTCTCCACGTCTGGAGGACCTTTACCTCCCGTTCCGCCCCAAAAGAAAGACCCGCGCTACAATGGCCATTGCCGCTGGTCTGGAACCCCTTGCAAACCTCATCTGGAGCGGCAAGTCCCGTAATCCTGAGGCCGATGCCCGTAAGTACGTTAAAGGAGACATCAAGGATGCCGAAGCCGCCCTTGCAGGCGCCCGTGACATTATGGCGGAGCGAATCAGCGAGACAGCGTCGTTCAGGGAAACACTCCGCGGTATCTACCGCACCAGAAGGGTTGAATCGACCGTAACAAAAAAAGGCCAGGAGGACCCTGAAGCGGCAAAGTACCGCAGTTACTTCAAGTTCTCGCATCCAATAGCAAAGATCCCTTCCCACAACCTTCTGGCAATGCTGAGGGCCCAGGGCGAAGGCTTTCTTCGCGTAAGCATTGACTCTGACGCTGAGAAATGCGGCAACAAGATATATTATGACTTTTGTCAGGAGCACGGCTATCCAGCCCGCGAAAGCGGTGAACAGATCCGGATGGCCGTAGACGACGGCTTCAAGCGCCTCCTGGACCCTTCAATAACCAATGAAATCCTCAATGAGGCAAAGGAGAAGGCCGACAAAGAGTCCGTCCAGGTGTTTGGTGAAAACCTGAAGCAGCTGCTTCTGGCGCCTCCGGTGGGCCAGAAACGAGTTATGGCAATAGACCCCGGTTTCCGTACCGGCTGCAAGGTTGTTTGCCTGGACGCCCAGGGGAACCTCCTCTGCCACGACGTTATCTATCCCCATCCTCCCGTCCCCAAAAAGATTGAGGCAATTACCAAGGTGGCAGACCTTGTGGAGAAATATGACATAGAAGTCATAGCCATAGGCAACGGCACTGCAGGCCGTGAAACTGAGGATTTCATCCGTAAGGTTGGTCTCACGGAGAGCATCCGCGTGTTTTCTGTGAGTGAGGACGGCGCTTCTGTATACTCTGCTTCAGACGTTGGCCGTGAGGAATTTCCGCAGTACGATGTAACGGTGCGTGGGGCAGTTTCCATCGGCCGCCGCCTTATGGATCCGCTTTCTGAACTTGTGAAGATAGACCCCAAATCCCTTGGAGTCGGGCAGTATCAGCATGATGTAGATCAGAACCTCCTTCACGAGAAACTGGACGCCACCGTGGAAAGTTGCGTGAACTCCGTTGGTGTAAACCTCAACACGGCAAGCCCCTGGCTGCTCAGATACGTGAGCGGAATCGGCCCGGCCCTTTCCAAGGCAATTGTAGACTACAGGGCATCCAACGGGGATTTTCACTCACGTGAGGAACTCCTCAAAGTGCCACGTCTTGGTGCCAAGGCATATCAGCAGTGCGCCGGCTTCCTTCGCATTCACGGTGCCGCAAATCCCCTTGACAACTCCGCCGTGCACCCTGAGTCCTATCACATTGTGGACAAAATGGCCCGGAGCCTTCAGGTAAGTACCAGGGAACTGGTTGGCAATGAGGAACTATGCTCAAAACTGAATGCCGCAGACTTTGTGGAGAAGGACTTCGGCCTTCCTACCGTTAACGACATCATCCAGGAACTCAAAAAGCCCGGCCGTGATCCCCGTGAAACCGCCCAGGAGTTCTCCTTTGCCGACGATATCCGTGACATTGAGGACCTCAAGACAGGAATGGAACTTCCCGGCATTGTAACTAACCTTACCGCCTTTGGCGCCTTTGTGGATATCGGCCTTCACGAAAACGGCCTCATACACGCCTCCAATATGGGAGAGCGCGGCATGGCCATCCCCTCCAAGGTCCTGAAGCTCCACCAACAAATAAAAGTACAGGTCCTTTCAGTGGACCTGGAACGTAAGAGGATAGGGCTGAAACTTCTCAAATAACAATCGTCATTCCCGGCCCTGACCGGGAATCTTTGTTGTCCGGCCGCCCTGCGGAACAAAAAGAGCCCTTTTTGTGTCTCCAGCTGGTCTCCAGACCATCCCGAGGAACAAAATTGGCCGTTTTTGTGTCCCCAGCTGGCCTAGGGCAGCGAGAAACACGTTTTTGGCATTTAAAAACGCCTGAAGCGGAGGGCAATGACGCCCCAGAAGGCTTCCCCGAAGATACCTCCGCTCATTTTGGAGGTGCCCTTCTGGCGGTTTGTGAAGATTATGGGGACTTCCTTCAGTTTGAACCCAAGTTTCCAAGCGGTGTATTTCATCTCAATCTGGAAACCGTAGCCCTTCATCCTCACTCCGTCCAGATTCATTGTCTCAAGCACCTTACGGCTGTAGCACACAAAGCCGGCGGTTGTGTCGTAGACGTGCATGCCAAGCACGCCACGCACATAGGTGGACGCAAAGTAACTCATCACAATGCGGCTCATGGGCCAGTCTACAACGCTTACGCCGTTGCAGTAACGTGACCCCACGGCAAGGTCTGCGCCGCCCTCAGAACACGCCTCATACAGCCTCAGAAGGTCCTTAGGGTCGTGGGAAAAGTCTGCATCCATCTCAAATACATAGTCATATCCATGCTCCAGCGCCCATTTGAATCCTGTAAGGTATGCGGTTCCCAGCCCCAACTTTCCGCTCCTTTCTATCAGATGTAAATTAGATTCCCGGTCGGGGCCGGGAATGACGGAACGGACGATATCTGCGGTTCCGTCAGGGGAGCCGTCGTCAATTACAAGTACGTGAAAGTCACCGGGGAGGGAAAACACGGCCTGGATTATATCGGCAATGTTCTCTTTCTCGTTATATGTGGGAATTATGACTAGTTTCTTGTCCATTGGCGCTTTAATATGAGATTCTTCAATATGAGATTCTTCGCTTCGCTCAGAATGACAGGAGGCTCAGAATGACAGGAGGCTCAGAATGACAGGAGGATTATTTCAACATTTCTTTAACGGCGGCCTCAAGCTGGAGGTCCTGGCCGGAGAGGGTGGAGGCGGGGTCATTGTAGATGAGAATGTCCGGCTCTATCTGGAAGTTTTCAATGTAGGTCTGATCCTTGACACCGTAGTTGCCAACCTGAGGGATACCGAACACAATGAGGGCGTTCACCTGATTCTCCCACCAGACGGCAGTCATAGTGCCGGGAACGGGGGCGCCGATGAGCTTTCCAAGGCCAAGGCTCCTGTATGCATAGGGGAAGCCGGAAGCGTCTGAATAATTGTCCTCTCCAATAAGCACGCAGCTCTTCTTGGTCCATTTGTTAAACGGCTCGTGGCCGATATACTGGCCGCGGGGAGTGAACAGGCAGTACTCCTTGCCGCCAAGGAAGGTAACAAGGTCGTCGTGGAGCCATCCGCCGCCGTTATGACGAGTGTCAACAATGAGGGCGTCGCAGTTGCGGTACTTACCAAGGGCATTGGAATAGAGCTCACGATAACTGGGAGAGTCCATGCCCTGGACATGAACGTAACCAACCTTGCCGCCGGAGAGCTTTTCCACCATTTCTTCTCTCTGACGCACCCAACGTTTGTACAGGAGGGGAGCATCCGTAGCAGTGGGCGTGACAAAGAGATCTTTCTTCTTGCCGGAACCCTTGATGCTGATGAGAATCTTCTTGTCCACCTTGTCATAGAGGTTCTCAAGCCAGTTTTCACCGGCTTTGATCTCATGGCCCTCGATGGCAGTAATGATGTCTCCGGCCTTGATTTCAGTGTCCATAAGGTTAAGAGCACCGCCGGGAAGCACCTCCGCAATCTTGATGCCGTCTCCCTTATACTGAGTATCGGCCAGGATGCCGATATGCCCAAGCTGATGGCCCTGGGTGGCGCGGTAACGTGCGCCGGTATGGGAACCGTTGAGCTCTCCAAGCATTTCCGAGAGAAGGTCCGTGAAGTCAAAGTCGTTGTTGATGAAGGGGAGTTTTGCTGCGTAATTGCTGTGATAGTAATCCCAATCGGCCCCGTGAAGGTCTGGGACATAGAATTTCTCCTTCACTTGCTTCCAGCAGTGCTCAAAGATGTATTCACGCTCCTGCTGGGGCTTGTACTCGTATTCTCCGGAGAAACTCAAGGCCTTGTCCTTGTTGTTGGAAATATCCAGTTTTGAGAGCTGTGCGCCGCGGAATATGAAGATGGACTTTCCGTCCGGGGCGGGATAGAACTTACCCATAACGCCCTTTTTCACAACGGTAATGTCTCCCTTCTCCATGTCAATCATACAGAGGTCAAAGCCCTTTTCAAGGCGCTGCGTGAAGTAGAGCTTGGTGCCGTCCTGGGTTAGGTAATGGTCTCCCATCGTATTTGAGAAGCGGGTGAGGCGCTTTATGCGTACATCCCTGTCCTCAAGGTCCAGCTTAACCTTTTCCACCTTCTTGGCGGTGGAGTCTTTCTGAGCTTTCTTCTCCTCTTTCTCCGCCTTCTTTTCTCCCATCAGGATCTTGTCTATCTCCTTCTGCTCCTTGCTGCGGCCGAAATCGGCATAAGCCTTACCGTCAAAGAACATGATATAGATATCTGTCTCCGCTCCCCAGCTGCCATGGCTGCGGAAGCCGTTCTTGTCACTTTCCCATGTCATGGCCTTGCCGCCAAGGGCCCAGCGGAAGTTCCCGTCTGAGTAGCCGCTGCGGGTGAGGTTGGTAATCTTGCCGCTATCTACCTCGATGACTGCAACATCCTCATTGTTCCAACCGCCTCCTTCTCCCCAGCCCGTAAGGATGTACTGGCTGTCGGGGCTCCACTCAAACTGCTGGTCTCCGTCTGTGTAGGAGTAATTTATGTCTTTGAAAAGGCTCTTGGGTTTACCGCCTCCGGAAGGCATCACCACCAGTTCCGTGCGGTCCCTGAGGTATGCTATGTGCTTGCCGTCAGGGGACACCTGTACCTGGAAGGAAGTTTCTCCTTCCGGGCTTACGCGCTCTTCCTTGAAGTATGCGCTGTATGTGAAATATTTATCTTCCTTGTTGGTGAGGGCGCTCTTGTAGATGCTCCAGCAGCCGTTTCTCTCTGAGGCGTAGAAAAGCTCACGGCCGTCCTTGGAGAAACTCACGCCGCGCTCCTGCTCCGGGGTATTTGTAATGCGGCGGGTGGTGGCATAGTCTACGCTGGTCACAAAGACATCTCCTCGTATGACAAGGGCAACCTCCTTGCCGTTAGGAGAAACCGCAATGGCCGATGCACTCTTGAGCTGCATCTGGTTCACTGATTTATCCGGCTCATCCCTTACAACGGTAATCTCAACCTTTTTTTCCCTGCCGTCCTTTATGGTGTAAAGTTCTCCGTTGTAGGAATAGCAGATGGTGCCGTCGTTGGCTACGGACAGGAAGCGGGCGGGGTTTTTGTCATAGGATGTGAGCTTAGTCTTTGCACCCGGGTTTGAAATGCTTGATTTCCAAACGTTTATATTGCTGCCGCCTTCCTCTGAGAGATAGTAGAAGGTATCTCCATCCTGGCAAATCACAGGGTTACGGTCTTCACCCTTATATGTGGTGAGTTTCTTGAAACCAAGATTGCCGTCCCACTGCCAGATGTCCCTTGTGACTGAAGACGTATGGTGTTTGCGGAGGGGGTCCTCATATCCTTTCCAGTCTTCATAAAGAATATTTCCGTCAGGGCCGATACTCATTGCGCAGATGGTAAGGGATGTCACGAGCTCAGGAGCGCCACCTTCCAGGGAACTCCTGTAAAGGGCGGGGTCTCCGGGGAAGCCGTCAAACTGAGGACTCTGGATGGCGGTTGTGTACCAGTTATAATAAACATATCCGTCAGGTGATACCGCAAGGGGAGTCTCTGCGCCCGGCATTGTGGTAAGACGTGTTGGCGTTCCGCCCTGGGCCGATGTTACAAAAATGTCCTTGGAACCTTCTCTCCAACTGCTGAAGACTATGCGGCTGCCGTCCGGAGTCCAGACTGGATCTGTCTCATAGGCCTTGTTAGTTGTGATCTGGAGGGCCAGACCGCCTTCCGAGGGTACGGTATAGATATCTCCTTTATAACTGAAGGCTATGGTTTTTCCGTCCGGGGAAATGGCGTTACGGCGTACCCACTGGGGTACTTCCTGGGCAGCAGCACTTGCTGCGGCAATAATGGTTGCGAGAGTAATCAGGATACGTTTCATACGCGTTGTCTATCTTTGAATTTCAAAGATAATAAATAAATTTCAAAATAATGTCAGAAAAAAATGCTATATTTGCACAGGGAAAGTCTTACACGACCAGCTCCCTCTGAATCCCCCCAGGGTAGGAATACAGCAAGGGTAGGAGGTTGTAGCGGTGCGATGTTAAGGTGCTTTCCCTTTTTTGTTGCTGTCCTCCGTTTTTATTAACACGTTGATAGATAAGCGTTTATGAAATTTACTCCTGTCTTTTTGAACAGGAGTAAATTGTGCAATTTGCACGTTATCAAGTAGTTAACAAAAACGGGTTATCTGCTGCAATCAGGACAGATTCCGTGAATGAGATAACTTGAAGAAGCCGCCGTATATCCTTCAGGGATTTCTACGGGCGGCACGGGGACGCTGTGAAGGCAGAAGGTCTTGTGGCAGCGGGTGCAGTGGAAATGCACGTGAAGGTCGTCGTCGTGCTCCCCGGAGGCATGGCAGAGTTCATAGCGGACTCCGTCTCCGGAATCTTCCAGTACGTGCACAAGATGGGCATCACGGAAAAGGGCGAGCGTACGGAAAATGCTACTTTTATCCACCGTCTCAAGCCTGCTTTCCAGTTCCATAAGGGATAGAGGCCTGCCGGCCGATGATAGCTCACGCGCCACCAGAAGACGGTTTGGTGTGGGCTTTACCCCGTGTTGTGAGAGGAGTTTCTCCATTATCCCAGAAGTTCTTCAAAAAGGGCCTTGCAGTGCCCGGGAACAATGATATGGTGATTGCCGATTGGCTTTGTGAGGAAGTAACGGGCTTCCTCAGGCTTAACCTTGAGTACCACCTGCGTGCGACAGAGATTTTCCTCGTACTGGTTGTAAAGGAGTTCTCCCTCTGCTGCAAAGAAACGGTCCAGTTTGCCAGATACCTTGAAAATTGTCACGGGGCCCTCCGGGATCTCTCCGTGGATGCCTACCCCGATGCCGGATTCAAAGTGGGTGTCGTACTGCCAGTTGCGGACCATATTGAACGGAACGGTGCAGTGGGCAAAGAGGATTTCACCTGTCTCCACATCAATCCTGGAAGGATTTGCCTGGAAGCCAGTAAAACCGGTTAGGGCCTGTGAAATCATCATGGAAAGAAGTGCCGGGACATCGCCCTCACAGGATGCGGGGAAGCCGTCGGCATTGAAGGAAGCAAGCGCCAGGCAGCCGGTATTGCCTACTGATGAAAGTAAATCAAAGCACCTGAGTGTAAGTGCGTTAAGTTTATGATTCTTAACAAGTACTTCAAGAGCGTGATATATCTGTGTAGCGCCCGGATAAGAGGCACGGACATTATCTGCCATAGGCACTTCAGAAGGGGCGGCATCGGCCTGAGCGCGTCCAATTTCCTGAAGCAGTTCCTCCATAGGGATGGATTCCAGACGGGCACCTATGCGGTCCATCACTGAAACGGGATCCGCGTGACTGGAGATGAGCCAGTCGGAGGGTTCTCCTATTACGCCAATGCGCGCCCCCTGAAGATTCTGCCTTGCAATGGCAACTCTCTCAAGGGCGTTGATACGGCTCCTAAGATACTCAGGGCTACCGTGAAGCACCTCTCCCTTAAGGCCCTGCTGTCCAAGGTAAGAGAGTATTTCCAGAGATGCCGCCAGGGAATTGCTTTTTCCGGAGGTAAGTAGGTAGTATCGGCTTATGCCCCTTGAGAGCATTTCCGGCAGAAGACCCTTGAAAATGCCCTCTGCGCCTCCTGTACGGACGTAAATTATGTCAAGGGTATGGGTTCCGAAGTCCTGGAAATTGCTGCCGCGGAATTCAAAGCCACCGTCCGGGAAGATGCCGGAAAGGAATTGGTCACTCAGGCGGCTAACTTCACTTTCATTGTGAAGGCCGGAGGTAATGGTATAAACTGCTGTCATAATACAGTTATATGTCAGGTGATACGCTACACCAAAGTGGGGCGTAAGGTGGGACTATTCCACCGTAAGGGAATCGAAGATGAAGGGGAGTACGTCATCTACGCAGTGGAATTTGCGGATGCGTTTTGAGCCCACCAGAATGATGTTGAAGGGCTTTTTGTGCTTTTTCTGGTATTCTGCCATCACCTGGCGGCAGGAGCCGCAGGGGGATGCTGGGCTTTCACATAGTACACCGTGGTCTGCGCCTGCAATGGCAAGTGTGTCAAAGGGGACATCCGGGTAATTGGCTCCGGCAAAGAACATTACCGTGCGTTCTGCGCAGAGGCCGGAAGGATATGCTGCATTTTCCTGATTGGCACCTTTGAGGACAAGGCCGTTCTCAAGCTTTAAGGCTGCGCCAACCTGGAACTTGGAATAAGGGGAATAGGAGCCCTTCTGGGCATCGATAGCAGCGGCTACCATTTCCTGGTCCTGAGGGGTCATCTGGGACGCGGAAGTGAATTCCTCGTAGTTTATGATGTACTTTTTGTCTGCCATAGTGCCGAAAGTTAGTAATTATTCTTCATCTTTCAAAATCTGCTGTAGCGCAAGGCCTGCCAGGGTGAAGCCGAAAATCCCCGTTATTGGCGCCAATGTGCCGTTTGCCACCGCTTTTCCTGGGCCTGGATCCTGCTCGGGACCAAGATTTGGGAGGACTTCTTCATCGTACACGCACAGAAAAGGTTTTGCCGGCAGGGTGTTTTCCCTGCGAAGTTTCTTGCGGAGGGCCGATCCCAGCGGACATCCCCTCACAGAGAAGAATTCTGCCACACGCACCTTTGTGGGGTCTGTCTTACACGCCGCGCCCATGGATGAAAAGAAGGCTCCGGGTGCGGCCGATGCCTCCAGAATGAGCGCGGCCTTGTCCTTCAGGGAGTCTATTGCGTCGATGATGATATCATAGCCGTCAAGGCCCCATTCAGTGCCGGCCTCATACCGTTTTTGAAGCGCAGTTACATGGCACTCCTGATTGATGTCCAGAAGCCTTTTACGCAGCACTTCCACCTTGGGAAGCCCTACCGTAGATGATGTTGCAGGAAGCTGACGGTTGATGTTTGTAACGTCAACGCAGTCCGGGTCCACAATTGTAAGATGGCCGATACCGCTTCTCACAAGGCCTTCCGCGCACCATCCTCCCACGCCTCCTACGCCAAAAAGGATTACCCTGGCCTTGCCAAGTTTTGCAAGTCCGGAAGGTCCTACAAGGCGTTCAACACGGGCAAAAGGGGTACTCATCTTAAGAACTTATTGAAGGCTTCTGGCAGGGGAGAGGTGAACCGGAGCGTTTTTCCGGAGAAGGGATTGCGGAATACAAGCGTATGGGCGTGGAGCGCAAGGCGGCGGATAGGGTCCCACTGGGCGCCGTATTTCTCATCTCCGGCAACGGGGTGCCCCAATTCTTCCGCGGCGTGGACGCGGATCTGGTTCTTGCGGCCTGTTTCCAGAGAGAATTCTACTTCAGTATAATGGCGGGTGCGTTCCAGCACCGTGTAATGCGTGATAGCAAGCTGTCCGTCCTTGACCTCGTCAGGGAAGGATTTCATTTTCATTGATTTCTCGTTCTCCACAAGCCAGCTCTGGACGGCACCACGGTCATTTTCCACGGTTCCTTCAAGCCATGCAACGTACTTGCGCTCAATCACAAGTTCCTTCCACTTGCTCTGGAGGATATCCTTTGCGCGCTCGTTCTTGGCAAACACAAGGACACCGGATGTCCCCTTGTCCAGGCGGTGGACTATCCACACCTTTGCGGTTGAGCGGTCCGGTTTTACCCCGGAGATGATATCTTCTTTCCGCTGCATGCGTGCATTGAGCTTGATGTATGCGTTGAGCAGGGAATAAAGCGTCTTTTTCTCTTTTCCGGTGGCAACGGTGAGCATTCCTGAAGGTTTGTCAACCACTATGTAGTTCTCATCCTCGAAGTATATCTTCACTCCGGCCTTCTCCACGGTTTCACGTGCATCCGAGCGCATGGCACGGGCAATGGAAATGCCCTTTGCAAGCACAGTTATCCGGTCTCCCTTGCGGAGAGGATGGTCAAATGCAGTGACTCCTTCCCCGTTCACCTGGATCTGGCCTTTTGAAAGCATTGTCTTGACGCTTGTGCGGGATCTTTCGGGGAATAGTTTAAGAAGCTGCTCAAGAAGGGGGCCGGCTTCCGGGGCCCTGTATTGCTGTCCGGTCATTTTTCTTTAATGTATTTATGAAGACGCCTGGGTAAAAGCGTCTTGAAATGGTCTTTCATGCCCTTGGGAACAAGTATTTCCTCTATTGACGGGCAGTCGTCGAAGGCATCCTCTCCAATCACTTCAAGGGACTTTCCAAAGGTTATCTTGTAAAGGTTTATGCAGCCCTGGAACGCCCTTGGGGCTATTACGGTGCAGGAGGAGGGAATGTTTATGGTTTCCAGCTGCCAGCAGTCTACAAATGCCGATTCCCCAATGAAAAGAAGGCTTTTGGGAAGTTTTATGCCGATGAGTTCCCCGCATTCCGCAAAGGCATTGCAGCCAATATGGGTAATGGTACCGGGAAGGGATATCTTTTCAAGGAAGGAACAGCGCTCTTCAAGGGGAATATCCTGGCCAAGCCTGACATCGGCCATATAATCCTGGAAGGCAAAGACGTTGTCACAGATGATGCGGCAGCCTTCCATTACAGTCACTTCACCGGGGAAATTCTCTGCATCCAGGAGCTTTGTGCCATCCTCAGAGTAGCTGAGACAGTTGTCGCCGTCCCAGAAGTCCCTCTCAAGCTCCTCCTTCGAAGGTGCTGTGGGGACTGCCAAAATCTCCGGGATTGTCATCTAGAAATTCTTTACGTACTCTATGTCTTTTTTCAGCATTACCTTAGGCTCCATTTTGGCAACTTTCTGGAAAAGCTTGAACTGGTATGCTGGGGAGAGATATACCTTGTGTTCATTCTTTCCCTTGCGCCACCACTTGTAGAATGCGATGGGGTCAGTGTCATAGGGAATGCGGGCCTCTACCTCCGAGCTGAATCCCGGGAAGTCTATGAGCATCTTGAGGCCGGTGATGCGGCGGTAATACTCGTAGTCTGCCCTGCGAAGTTTGGATACAAGGGGAGCGAAAACCTCCATCTGGTCTACTTGCAGGGTCTTTTCCTTGACTATCATGCGGTGGATACGGACAGGGTCCTTCAGGAGCCATTCCCCAATCTTGAAAGTCTCCGGACCGTTTTCACAGTCCAGAGTCAGGAGATCCTGGGAATAGTAAATTTTTTGTGCTTCTAAAGGATATGTATCCATCTTATAATACCTTACATCCGCAAATATATGAAAAAATTTCCTTTTTTGAGAATTATTTTTTATATTTGAATGATGAAAAGTGCAACAACCTTTAATAATTAATAATTTACTATGGCTTACAAAATCATTGACATTCAGGGAATCGGCCCTGTTTATGCAGAAAAACTTATTGCAGTAGGTATTGAAACCGTAGACCAGCTTCTTGAGAAAGGCTGCTGCCCCAAAGGCCGCAAGGAACTCGAAGACCAGACCGGTATTCGCGCAGACCTTATCCTCACTTGGGTAAACCACGCAGACCTCTTCCGCGTAAAGGGTGTAGGCCCTCAGTTCGCAGAACTCCTTGAGGCCGCCGGCGTAGATACCGTAAAGGAACTCCGTAACCGCAATGCCGCAAACCTGGCCGCCAAGATGCTGGAGGTCAATGAGGCAAAGCACCTTACAAGGCGCACTCCCGTAGAGAAGGAAATCCAGAAGTTCATTGACCTTGCCAAGGCCCTTGAACCCGCTGTGACTTACTAATTGCGCGTGGGGATAACTGATTAATCATCAGTTTATTACATAAAAACGTCTACCGGTTTTTCGGTAGACGTTTTTACGTAATAAGCACTGTGTCAGCGCTTTATCTCCACGGCCTAATAGTTCTGTGCAAGAACCTGGAAGTAAGACTGGGGATGATTGCACACGGGGCATACATCCGGGGCCTGTTTTCCAACCACAATGTGGCCGCAGTTGGCGCACTGCCAGATGGCGTCTCCGTCCTTTGAGAATACCTTCTTGCCCTTTACGTTCTCAAGGAGCTTGAGGTAGCGCTGCTCATGGTGGCGCTCAATCTCACCAACCATCTCAAACTTGGCTGCAATTTCATCGAAGCCTTCCTCGCGGGCCTCACGGGCCATGCGGGCATACATGTCTGTCCATTCGCAGTTTTCGCCGGCGGCTGCAGCTGCAAGGTTTTCTGCGGTTGTGGGGATGTCTCCGCCGCAGAGGTACTTGAACCAGAGCTTGGCGTGCTCTTTCTCATTGGCTGCAGTTTCTTCAAAGAGGGCTGCAATCTGAACATAGCCTTCCTTCTTTGCCTTGGAAGCGAAATAGGTGTACTTGTTGCGTGCCTGGGATTCACCGGCGAAAGCCTCCATAAGGTTGGCCTCGGTTTTGGTGCCCTTCAGGGAATTGACTTCCTTGAAGACTCCGCTCTTTTTGCATTTAGGACATACTTCGGGGGCCTTGTCACCTTCGTGAACATAGCCGCATACGGTGCAGACGAATTTCTTGCTCATAGTATTTTAATAATAAATGTTATTCTATCTAGCAAAGATATGCATAAAAAACACCAACTGCAAGAGGGAGGATATAAAAAAGCGACTCTTTGAAGAGCCGCCTTCACTGGGAGGTGCGAAGCGGAATCGAACCGCTGTAGCAGGTTTTGCAGACCTGTGCCTAACCACTCGGCCATCGCACCGTAAGGGAATGCAAAGTTAGTAGGTTTTTTGGAATATGCAAAATTAAATTGCGTCTGTGGGATTATACTCCTGAGGAACTACGGAAAGGGTATCTGTAGGTGACAGGTGGGATTCCAGGGTTTCAATCCTTTGTGAGAGGGAATCCAGACGGGCCCTCAGCCTATCAAGGCTGGCCTGATTCTTCTCACGTTCTTCCTGTGCTTTGCTGTAGACATCGGAAAGGATGGCGTCCATATCACTCTGGCTCATGCCAAGGCTGTATTCCGTGAGGGTGATGTTCTTCTGCTTGATGTCGTACTCTGCCGCGCGTGAATAAAAAACAGACTTTAAACTGTCCGTGAGAGCTTCTCCAGTGAATGCAAAATTGACGGAGCGCCTCTCTATCTGATAGTCATAAAGGTAAGATCTGCCCACAAGGCGGTTGTCTTCCACGAAGTCGTGGACATTGCGCTCGAAGTTGTTCTGGCCCACAAGCCTGAAGGCGGTCCAGAGGCTGGGGATGAGGACTATGGCCAGCACTATGGACATGATGCGGTTCCTCTTGAGGGATACTTCCGGAGATATTCCTGTTACCGTGCGGAAACGGAGGTATTTCACCATCAGGAAAGTGGCCAGGGCAATGAATACGCTGTTAATGACAAACAGGTACATGGCCCCGAAGAAGAAGTGCATATCAAGATTGGCAAGGCCATAACCGGCGGTGCAGAGCGGCGGCATGAGGGCTGTTGCAATAGCAACTCCGGAAAGAACTGTCCCGCGCTCCTTGCGGCTGTTTTCAAGGATGCCTGCGAGGCCGCCGAACAGGGCTATCATCACGTCATAGATGGTGGGGGAGGTGCGGGCCTCAAGTTCCGTGGGGTTCACAAGGGAGAGCGGGGACAGCAGGAAAAACACCGTAGAGGCCAGAAGGGAAATGCCCACCATCACGAGGAGGTTCTTGGCGGCCGACCTCAGAAGGTCAGTGTCATTTGTGCCAAGCGCAAGTCCGGTGCCGATGATAGGTCCCATGAGGGGGGACACAAGCATAGCGCCTATGATTACCGCCGTGGAGTTGACGTTCAGACCTACGGAGGCCAGGACTATTGCAAATGCAAGGATCCAGGCATTAGGGCCTTTGAACCAGATGGAGGACTTGATCCTTTCCGCTGCGGAATCCGTGTCTATCTGGTCATATATGTAGATGTACTGGCGTATTCTCTTTTTAATATCTTCCCACATATTCGAAATTTTCTGCAATGTACGCAAAAAATCTTATCTTTGTGTACTATAAACATTGATTTATGAAAGAAATTGCCAGTGGTATCCGCTATATAGGCGTAGATGACCTTGATCTTGACCTCTTTGAAAGCCAGTACATTATCCCTGAGGGAATGTCCTATAACTCATACCTTATTTTTGATGAGAAGGTGGCGGTTCTGGACACCGTAGATTCCAGGACGTCGGACCAATGGCTGGAAGGCCTCCAGGAGGCGCTTCAGGGCAGGAAGCCGGATTATCTCATAGTAAGCCATATGGAGCCGGACCACTCCGGTGCTATCGGCCTTCTTGCAGGGCTGTACCCTGACATCACTGTTGTGGCAACCGCAATGGCCGTAAAGTTCCTTGGGCAGTTCAACCCCGGAAAAACTTTTAATACTTTGGCAGTTAAGGAAGGGGATACCCTTTCCCTTGGCAGCAAAACCCTCAAGTTTTTCACTGCACCCATGGTGCACTGGCCGGAGGTAATGGTGGCATTTGAGGAGAGTACAGGCACGCTTTTCAGCGCAGATGCCTTTGGTAAGTTCGGTGCCATCTCAAAGACTGCATTCTGGGCCGATGAAGACGACTGGGCCTGCGAAGCCCGCCGCTACTATTTCAATATCTGCGGCAAGTACGGCCCCCAGGTAGGAGCCCTTTTGAAGAAACTTCCAGCCGTCAAAATGATTGCACCCCTCCACGGCCCTCTTATGAGAAATGACCTTACGCCCTACCTTAATCTCTATAAGGTATGGAGCTCCTACGATGTTGAGTCGGAGGGCGTTATGGTGGCTTACGCCTCAATCCACGGTGGCACCAGGGCTGTGGCGGAGCATTTTGCAGATCTTCTTAAGGCGCAAGGCTGCCCTAAGGTGGTCCTCACGGACCTTACCCGTGACGACAGGGCAGAAGCCATCGAGGACGCTTTCCGTTACGGGACGCTTGTTTTGGCCGCCGCAAGTTATGACGCCGGGCTCTTTACTCCAGCGTTTGATTTCCTTCACTCCCTCCAGATGAAAGGATGGCAGAAACGCCGCGTGGGCCTCATAGAAAACGGCACCTGGGCGCCCACGGCCGGCCGCGTGATGAAGGAGATGTTTGCCGCAATGAAGGATATTGCCATGGTGGGAGACCTTGTCACCATCAGGAGTGTGATGACTCCCGCCGATGAACCGGCCCTTGAGGCCTTGGCAAAGGCCGTAATGGCCTCTTAATCTATTTCCGGAAGCGGTTTCTTGGGATTTTTGGGAACGCCCAGCTTTAGGAGCTGATGAGCGCTTACAAGTATGGACTGGCCTGAATCTGAGATTTTGGCCGATACCCTGTCATATTCGTCCTGGGCGGCCTTTAGCTTGGCTCCCATTGCAGCGTGGGCGCTGGCGAAATCGGCCACACGGTCTATCATTGCCTGGGCGGCCTTGATGATCTTTTCCTGGTTGCGGGCTTGCTCGTAGTTGGTCCAGGCTACGCGTATCATCCTCAGGAACGGCATCAGGGTCTCTTCGGTGGTGA
>CACXNH010000016.1 GCA_902768955.1 uncultured Bacteroidia bacterium
TGCCTTGAGGGATGGGTGTGGGGTGCCGGGGGGCTTGTCCACCCCCGGACAAGTATAGGGGGAGGGGCCCGCCGCGAAGCGGTGGGAGGGGCCGGAGTGGAGCGAAGCGAAACGGAGTCCCCCCGGTACCCCACACCCATCCCTACAAAAAAAGAAGGCAACTCACTTTTGAGTCACCTTCTTTTTGTTTAGGTAATGATGCAAAAAACAGTTGGTGATATCAGATTGCTGTAGACAACCCGTTTTTGCTAACTACTTGATAACGTGTAAATTACACAATTTACTCCTATCTTTTTGAATAGGAGTAATTTTCATAAACGCCTAGTTATCAAAGTGTTAGCAAAAACGGGGGTCACCTGGACAAAAAGTAGAATAGCAAGGGCAACAGCCGGGCGTGAGGAGGGCCCTTTCCTGGTGTCCCCCGCAGCGCCCGGCCTGTAGCCGCCATCCATTATCTAAATCAGATTATCCATTTTAGATTATCTAAATTTGGATATACGTTATTAATTGATTATCTTCGCAAAAAATACAGATATGACAAATCCTTTCTACCTGACTGGAATAATCCCTGAGAAGTATTTTTGCGATAGGGAAAAGGAGACGGACCTGATCATCACTCAGGTCCGCAACCAGAGCAATGTCCTTCTTACCTCATCCCGCAGGATGGGCAAGACTCAACTTATCCGTCACATTTTCAATGACGACCGGATAAGTAAGAACTACCATACATTCTATGTGGACATCTATGCAACCGGTTCCCTGCAGGAAATGGTGTTCTTCCTTGGGAAGGCCATTTATCGGGAACTGGTGACGCAAGGTAAGAAAGCGCTGATGCTGTTCCTAAGTACCATCAAGTCACTTGCCGCCGCATTCAGTGTGAATCCGGTAACCGGGGAGCCTCAGGTAAACCTTCAACTGGGAGATATCCTGCGGCCGGAACTGTCGCTGGAGGAGATATTCGAATACCTGGAGAAGGCGGACAAGCCCTGCATCGTGGCAATTGATGAGTTCCAGCAGATCTCCCGTTACCCGGAGAAGAACGTTGAGGCGCTCCTGAGGACACACATACAGAAGATGAATAACTGCCATTTCATCTTCTCCGGCAGTAACAGGCATATTCTGGAGCAGATGTTCTCCTCATATTCGAAACCGTTTTATAACAGCGCCCAGCCCGTTCATCTTGGATGCATCGAGCGGTCGAAGTATGTGGATTTCGTCGTGAGGAATTTCAGCGAGGCCGGGATTGAGATCTCCCCGGAAGTAGCCGGAGACTGCTATGACTTGTTCAAGGGATTCACTTACTACAATCACAAGGTCTTCCACGATATCTTTGCTTTTGCTTCTCCCGGGGCTGCCGTGGACGGTGAAACGGTAAGGAAGACCATAGATGCAATCCTTGAAGAGAACGGACATACCTATTCGGAGATTATGTCTTCTCTCCCCATTCCTATGAAGCAAATGCTGGCTGCCGTGGCAAAGGAGAACCCTGCCAGGAAACCTATGTCCGGCGCCTTTGTGAAAAGGAACGCCCTCCCTTCTCCCAGTTCAGCGCAGAAGGCCATCGCCAAACTGCTTGACGAGCAACTCATAACCTACAGTGTCGTCGATAACGAAAAGGAATACAGCGTAACGGACAAATTCTTTGAACGCTGGTTGAGGGAAACCTACTGAAACCCTTTCAATATACATCAATAGAATCTGTAAAGAAACTTAATCAGTTTATTGTGGCCCACATAAAAAAACCCTGGCCTCTACGAAGAGACAGCCAAGGGTAAAAAGCCGTTCTGAGTTACCGGAGCCTATCTTCCGGCCTTCTTGAAGAGGTCTTTCTGGAAGCCTTTCTCTATGACAATTCTGATGCAGGCGTTTGTGCAGCGGTAACCGTTGAACATTGTAGCATCGGCCTTGTAGGTTTTGCTCTCCCAAAGGACGTTCCCTTCTTTGTCAAGGACAGAGGGGGTGAGCCAGGTGCGGGGGCTGTTGAAGACCATCTTCTTCTTTGCCTGAACACTGAGGACGAAGTCTGCGTCAGAAGCTTCATCTACCCGCTCCCAGGCGCCTGCGGCAGCAAACTCCCTGGTCACGTTTTCTATTTCGTCGGCGGGGATGGGATGATCCTCGTCGTTTACGATCTGGACATAGACTTTGTTCCCGGGGGCCACAGCCTCACTGAGGGAATTCTGGGCAAAGGCTCCGGAGCAAATGAGCCCCAGAGCCAATGCCAGAATGGATTTAGACGCCTTCATTCTTACTTAGCGGGATCGTACTTCTTGACACGAGTCTTGGCACCGGTCTTTCCTTCCGGAGCGGCCTCCTGGAAATAGAGCTCGAAGGAAATGGTGATGGCGTGCTTGTTGAGCTCGTACACTTTGTCGCAAGCAGCGATGGCCTTCTGGTCATTGTCTGCGGTCTTGTAGGTGATACCGGAGAAGGTTGCTGCAATGGCTGTGTTCCAAGCAAGCTGGGCAGCACCGTCTGCTCCGCCATACTCTGAATTAGTGATACCACTCACATAGTAACCACCGGCATTCTTGGCGGTGTCGGTCTTGCTGCATGAAGCGAAAAGTGCGATGCATGCTGCTGCGATAGCAAATAATTTAATTGCTTTCATAATAATAAAAATTTAAATTGTTAGTTGGTTATGGTTCTTGTTCTCTTGATTTGTCCCTGTATGCTGACGGCGTCATGCCTATTCTGCTCTTAAACAGGGTCTGGAAGGTTTTACGGGATGAAAAACCTGCCTCGTGGGCCACACTTTCAACCTTGTAGAACGGCTTTTCGCGGAGAATTTTGCAGGCGGCCCCCAGACGTTTTTGGGTAAGATATTCCGTAAAGGTTCCGTACTGCGGATGGCTTTTCATAAGGCGTGTCAAATGCCGCTGCGAAAGCCCCAGTAATTCTGACGCCGCCCTGAGATCAAAGTCCGGTTTGCAGTATGCGCGTGTTTTATCCATCTGTGAGTCTACCCAATGTATGAGTTCGGCCTCTTTATGGGCGTTTTCCTTTTCCTCTGCTACTGTTTGCGACTGGCTTTTACGGACGGACATAGCTCTGGATATCTTGGTAACCTGTAAGCCGATTATTACTATTGCTATAAGAAGGCAGACAATGATAATCAGAATTACTATACTGGGAGTAATGTTCATCGCAGTTTAAATAATTGTCAAATGTAAGAAAATAATTGCTACACTACGTTTACTTGTTTGGCCAAATAATGCTCACCACGGCCAAATAAATGTCAAATCGGCCTTAAAAAAGACACAATATGGATTATTTGGCTAAATTTGTTGTATGAAAAAGTTGTTGAAGCAGAAGATTGACAGCCTGGAGACCGGACTCCCAAAATGGGTGATAATTTTGAGTGGCGTACTCATGGTATTGTCGGCAATTGCCGCCATAAACACCTCGGGTGTATATGACTGGGTGTCAGGAAACGTTCCACCGGTACTCATGGGCATTGTGAATACTGCCGGAATGGTCATTATCTATTTCGGCTACATGAAGGGCATGAAGGGACTTCAGCGCCCGTTAACTGTTCTGTGGTGGATTGCAATAGGACTTAATCTGGCGGGCTTTGCAACTACTTGCCTTGGGCCGGATTATCTTGGTTACAGCGCTGCCGTCGCCGCCCTTCTTCCGCTTGTATACCTTCCCCTCGGGGTCCTTCTATGGATCTGGTATGCCGGAAAACTGGAACAGGCGGGCATCTGGATGATTGTCCGCATACTCATTATGACTCTGGTCCCGGTAGTATTCTACCTTCTGGGATGGGACCGGGGTTCCGCAGGGATTGTCATAGAAGACATACTTACAGTAGCAGCAGAGCTCATATACGTATGGGCCCTGCTGCGGGTGGTGTGGAATTTCTGATGGCGGAGGCCGTTCGGAGGGTCAGGGAAGGTAGGAGGCGATGGATTCGGCCTTTACCTTGAACCAGTTATTGGGACCGTCCTCAAGGAGACGGTACTCCGGGTGGTTGCCCCAGGAGGCGGGAGCGTCGCGGATGACGGTGTCTTCACCGGTATCATTTTGAATGAACGGGCCGATGAGATTCTGCCAGGTGCGTATCCTGGAGGCACTTTGGAGCCGGCCCGTCCAGGGATTGTCCGCTGAGGCAAAATCCCTAAGGAAAGAGGTGTACTTTGCCTTGAAATCACTCACCGCCAGAATCTTATAAAGAAGGACGCACTCCTCAAGCCCCCAGTGATATGGATCATGACGTCCGGAGTCTGACTGCACTCCGCATACATGCGATGTGCCCAGAGTGTTGTCATAGTCGTAGGGCAGCATATAGACTTTGTAATTGTCAAGGCCGCGGCCTGAAAAATACAGGTAGAAGTTATTCATGTCGTTCCAGTAGTCATCCCAGTGGCCAAGGGCCACATTGGCAGCATACATCCTCAGGAGAAGATCTATGTCGCAGACTTTCTGAATCCAGTTATAGAAATCGGCCCCTTTAAAGGTGTTGAGCTTTGTTATGAAATCCTTGAGCTGGGCTTTTGCCTGGGCAAACAGTTCAGGATTATCCTCCTTGAGCTCAAAGGGACATGTGTCGGAAGCATTCTCATCAAGGCGGAAGCGCCAGTCGTCGGTATCCCTGATGTTGGCTCCCCAACCGCATTTCCAGAGAAAACCGTCTTGGCTTCCAAACTCTGTGCGGCGTTTCACGTACTGCCTGTCTATGGATTCCGTCATAAGATATACCCCGTAATACACAGGCTCCCTGCTTCCTATATGAAGGTACAGCCTGCACCAGGATGACCACGGAGAGGTCCATACCCCATACTTAGATAGAAGGTCATAGCAGTAGTGCTCCCGTATATATGAAGGATCTTCCTTGGCGTATTTGAGATTTATCCTGCGTATCCCTGCTATATCTCCCTCATTCGAAAAAAATCGGAAATTAAGGCCGAAATGCACATGGTGATACTTCCCGGGAGGTTCTTCCGGACGGCGGCGGGAAGTTTGTCCGCGCAAACGGAGCCCTGCATCCCGAACCTCATAAGAGTCGTCTCCGCGATCCAGGACCACGGTACTGCATTTCACATATGTGTGATTGTGGTTGTCGGCATCATACGCCGCAAGGAGCCGCTCCCATTCAGCCTCACTTACAGAAACCCTGAGCTGCGGAAGGACGGTGTCGTCAAAAAGGTAAGCGGTCCCAGAGGGCTTTTCCTGAGCCGGGGTTGAAGGAATAATCTGCTCCTTGCCGCAGGAAACGGCAAGAAGCAGAACAAGCATTAACCAAAGAGCCTTTCTCAAACTATTCCAATACAATCATCGTCCAGTAGGTAAGGGAAGGGACGGTGACGTTCACGGAGATTATGGATTTGTCCCAACGCGCCCTGCGGGGAACTCCGCCATCAATGTCCGGTGACGCCGTCCATACGCTTTTCACTTCCCTTGAAGTGCGTAAAGTTACAACAAAATTCTGATGCGTGGACGGGAGAGCCTGGGTCATAGAGTCGTCCCTCCAGTCCAGATGGGCAGCCTTTTCAAAATTCAGAAGATGGATGACAAGCTTTCCGTCCACCTCATATGCAAGCGTGTTCACACTGCCCTTCACCGGTCCCCACTGAGCCATCCTGACAGCATCCGAAGACACCGTGACTGACTTTTTCTCTCCGCCGCCGCGAAGGATGTTTTCATACCCCACAAGGAAATCGTAATAGGCGACAAGCTTGTCCTGAAGCTCCGAGGACATCTTCATGTTTGCGCTGGGGAAGTACTCGTTTGAGAGCATATGCTCACCAAGTTCCAGATGGGCTCCGCCCATAGCGAAGATTACGGCATCGGCAAGAAGCACCGCCGGGGTGTTGAACGTTCCGGACTGCTTGTAGTTCATATAGGCGGCGAGCACCGTGTTCTTTCCCGGAGAGAGAGACCTGTTCTCATCCATAATTTTCTCTATCTCTGAGAAATCGGTAGTCCATACTTCATTATAAAGGAAATCGGACGGAGCGGCGGCGATAGCAGACTGACCATATCGGCTTACGGCATTGAAAGCCAGTTTTTTATCCGGGGCCGACGACTTCATCTTCTCCAGGAATTTGCCATACCCCGCAACCATGTCCACGGAAGAGCCGTCGGCGGCATAGCTCCGGCCACGGCTTCCAAGCTGGTCTATGTGGAAGCCGTCAAAATCAAACACCTTGTACACCTCGTCCGCGCGGGCCGCAAAGTAGTCCAGCCAGCCGGGGTTTCCGGGATTCACCAGATAGATGTTGCTGCGGAAAGGCGCACTGAGGGGATGATAATCCCTGTTATGGGCTCCGGAATCCTTGTATAGGTACCAGGAGGGGCTCACGCCGTCTTCCTCGGCCCATTCCATAACGCCGTAGCAGAGATCGTAGAACATGGAAGCCATATTGTACTTGTGAGCCTCCTGTATGTATCCCTTCACCACGTCCAGTTCACATTTGTCCCCGATTATGCTGGGCCAGTCGGGGTCCGGCTTATCCGGCGTTCCCGCAAGAGGATGATGATGGTCGTACATCCAGTCATAGTACTGGATTCCGTTTATGTGATACCTGTTGAGGTTAGCTATCACGGACTCACGCTTTGAGGGGGCCACTCCGCCAAACTTGGAGAGGAAGCCGTAGCGGGGGAAACGCGTCCAGTCGGAAGACGCATCCACGGCAACGGAACCTACGGTCCTTACTTCCCCGCTTGCATTTTTGCCGATAAGTTCTACATAATAGCCCTGGAAATCCTTGGAAGGAAGGGTCCAGGTCCAAGACGAAGAGTCTTCCAGAAGATGCTCCTCAACAAGGCTTCCAAGGTGCCAGTACCTTACGGCAAGGCCTGCCTGGGCCCGGTCTCCGGTGAAAACCACCGTTGACCCCGGAGCATACACGGCCTTGTCCGTAGTGACGCTTACATTCCTGAGAATCTGGCTTACGGGGAGCTGGGACTCCACTAAACTCTCAGCTTCTTCCGGAGCAGAATCCTGAGGATTGGGCCCGGCCTTGCACTGGCACAGTACAATACCGGCCAGTGCAAGCGTAAGCCCTTGAAAAAAATGTTTTAACCTCATTAATTTTTCTTGATTGTAACTGTTTCCGTCTGCTGATTGAGAGTAATTGTATAGTAACCGGCCGTATCTTCGGTGATAATCCACTTCTGGTCAAGCTCCTTGATGCCTGTTACTGCAACGGCGTCGCTGGCCTTGTCAATGAAGATCATCTTCTCGGGCTCTCCTGTGGGCACTTTGTCGGTGGTCTGGGCAAGATACCAGGCGCCGAACCAGTCCGTAGAGCAGTCGCAGGTGAACTTGAGTTCGCCGGCCTTGAGGTTACCCTGCCAGGTCTGCTCCCAGGTGCCAGTCTTTGTCATGGGGACGGAATTTGCGATATCCCAGCCAGCATCTGTGGCGCTTCCGACAATCCAAATCTGCTCATAAGGGGTGAACGGCACTACAAATGCCTTCTCCTTGCCTTCGCGGGCGTAGAGATACAAATGATAGACACCCTCGGTGCTTACGGCCCATTCGGCCTTTGAGTCCTGAGAAACCGCGGTGGCGCTGAGGTCCTGGCCTGCCGCTGCGGCATAATAGGCGTCCCCGCTGTCGTCAGCCTGCACATTGAAGTGGAAGTTTCCGGCCTTGAAAATAGCCCCGGCAAGGAAGGCGTATCCGCTGCGGAGCATCTCCACAGGCTCATCAAGGGCTGTGCCGATTGCGTACATTGAGAAGTACTTGGGACCTCCGGTCTTGGTGATGGTGATAGTGAGCTTTTCGATGTTGAGGACTATCTTGTAGTTCCCTTGCTCGGCAATGACGAACTTGGGATCAGGGGTGTCCACGTGAGGAAGGCTCTCGTCATCTACCCGGTTTCCGTTCTCGTCCTCCCAGAGGTGGTCACGGTAGGAAAGTGTACCGTCGGAGTCTCCGGGACCGTATGAGGGCACCCAGCCGTCGGTGGTAACCAGGAACTTGAGTTCGCCCTGGAACAGCTCACCGCTCCATGTAAAGCCGCCGTCCTCGCCCTCGATGGGTGTCATTGCCGGAGCCTTTGCAAGTTCCCAGCCGGCTTCGGTGGCACTGCCGATAAGATAAAGTATGCTGGGTTTGGGCTCAAAGGGCGTTACGGTGATTGTCACCTTGTTGGAGATGACATCATCCACCTCCGAGCTCTTGATGGTTGCATAAACACATACGTCAAGTTCCGTGGTGGCGTCGTTTTCAATGCCCAGCTCCTCCTTTGCAATCTTGTTCAGTTCCAGGACCGTGCAGGTATAGGTGGTTACATTGGGGCCCAGGGAAATCTCATAGGCGTTTTCCATAGAACCACCCTTGAGGTCAATCAGTATGGAATACTCCACACGGGCGCCGGTTCCCATATTGGTGGTTGCATTCCACTCCAGGGTAAGGGCCTCATCATTCTGATGGTCACGGTCCATCACGGGTGTTGTTGTGGAGGCCTTCAGGGTTATGGGAGTATTCTCACCTCCCGTGGCCGGTTTGGTGTTGTCATTGTTGTTGTTTTCGCTCTTCTGGCAAGCGGCGAAAACCAGCAGCATTGCGGCTGCTCCAAAAAGAATCTTTTTCATAATGCGTTACGGTTTATTTATAAGCTTCATTCTGGGTGAAAAGAGGGTTGGCGTCTATCTCAACCTGAGGGACAGGATAAAGGAGACGCCCCACGGTAGCGTTTTTCTTGCCTATTCCACGAAGGAACTTTACTGCATATTCACCATTGTCTATACGGATGAGGTCAAACCAGCGGTGGCCTTCGAAGGCAAGTTCCATACGGCGCTCGTGGATTATTATTTCCTTCATCTGGGCCTTTGTCTTTCCTTCCGGAATATCCTGGAGACCCGCGCGGGCGCGGACTTTGTTCAGGGGAATGCGGGCATCATCGGGGAGACCTTGTTCGTTGATGGCTTCGGCCTTCATGAGAAGGACGTCGGCAAAACGGTACACGACAGTATTTGCGGGACAGTTGTCCACTTTGTCGGCAATACTCACAGGGACACACCACTTGCGCACGTTATAGCCTGTTGTAGACCACTCCGGATCATACTCCTTGCCCTCGAAATCTGGGCAGCCTTCGTAAAACACTGTTACGTCCTTGCGGAGGTCTCCGGGCTCGTAGGAGTCTATGAATTCCTGAGTTACGTGCTGCCAGCCGTATCCGCCTCCACCAACGAAGTTGGAGTTTCGGGGAGCCATGAAGCAGTTGAGCCACTGTGACTGGTTGTTGTTGTCGGAGAGCCAGTTTGTGCTGGCCGCAGGATCTCCCGTGTACTGGATCTCAAAGAGAGATTCCGGGCCGTTCTGGTTCAGTTTTCCGGTAAGCGGATTGTACCAGTTGTCGGCATAGGCCATCTTGGAAAGGTCGTAACCCTGATTCTCGATGTCCTGGCACAGGGTCACCACTTCACTGTAATTTGTTCCAAGAGTAAGATAAATCTTTGCCAGCATGCACTCTGCCGCTTCCTTGCAGGCACGGCCAAGGTCTGAACTGCCGTACTGTGCCTTGTAAGGAAGGCGGTCGATAGCTTCGCGGGTATCGGAGATTATCTGTTCGTAGACTTGCTCCTTTGGCGTACGCTTCACATTAAGGCTGTCGGAAGCGAACAGGGGCTTGGTCCTTAGCGGGACGTCTCCGAAGAAACGCACCAGGATAAAATAGTAGTGGGCGCGGAGGAAGTAACATTCCCCCATCAGGCGGGACTTGAGAGACTCGTCCATTTCAGTGTCCGGAAGCACGCTGAGGGCAAGGTTGGCCCTCAGGATTCCCGGATTGGAACGCCAGATATCGGTTGCGGCTCCGTTTGAAGGATCAGCCGTGAAATTGGCCAGTTGGACGGTTTCTATACCGTCCGTTCCGCCTCCGGCGCCAACGGAGCTTTCTCCGGCAACCACGTCTGTGGACCAGATGCGCATATTGTAGAGTTTAGGCCACTGGAGCGGCTGATATGCTGCATTGACAAGAGATACGGCATCATCTGAAACAAGCTCAGAGCCGGTTCCTATGGAGTCATAGGGAGTCTTGTCCAGGAACTTTTCGCAGGAAACCAGTGCAAAAATGCAAAATGGCAATATATATAAATACTTTTTCATGGCATCAGAATTTAATGTCCAGACCAAGGCTTACTGTGCGGGTTACAGGGTATGTACCCCAGTCGATGGAAGAGACGCCCACTTCGGGGTCAAAGCCGCTGTAGGAGGTGAGAGTGAACAGGTTTGTCCCCTCAACGTATACGCGGAAACCTTTCAGACCAGCCTTCCGTGCATACTTTTGGGGCAGCGTATAACCCAGGGTAAGGTTCTTCAGGCGGAGGTATGAACCGTTCTCTATATACCTTGTCGAGGGGCGCGTGTTGTTGTTGGGATCACCGTAAACGGCGCGGGGAATGGAATTTGACGTGCCGGGGCCCGTCCATCTGTCAAGCACGGAAGCATACTGGTTGCAGATGGTGGACATACTGGTCATATCCACCTTGGTAACATTGAAGATGGAGTTCCCATAAACGCCCTGAAGGAAGAAGGAAAGGTCGAAATCCTTATACTTAAAGCTGTTGTTGAGGGAGGCGATGAACTTTGGCTGTGCATAGCCGATGATGGTACGGTCTTCGTCATTGATGACCCCGTTACCCACTCCTCCGTCAATATCGGCAAACTTGATATCACCGGGCTCAGCGCCGGTCTGGGTGGCATAATTGTCAACCTCTTCCTGAGTCTGGAAAAGACCAAGGACCTTCCAGCCGTAGAATGCTCCTATAGGCTGGTCAACCATATCCACGCAGAAGTACTGGCCGAAACCGGAATCATTGTAATAATTGGCCTCGGCGGTGTCCAGGGAGACGATCCTGTTCTTGTTGAAGGTGATGTTGAAGTCCGACCCCCAGTAGAAGTCGTCCGTAATGATATTGTCTGAACTGAGGACAATCTCAACACCGGAGTTGCGGATTTTACCCCTGTTGGTATAAGGGACATCTGTGTCGGAATACCCCGTGCTGATAGGGACCGTCATCTTCACCAGCATACCGTTGGTGTTCTTGATGTAGGCATCTATGTTCAGGCGGAGGCGGGATTCCAGGAAAGCGAAATCAAAGCCTATATTGTACTGCTGCATCTCTTCCCAGTGGATACCGGGATTGGAAAGCTTGTTGGCCACCAGGGAGTTCACCACGTTGCCGTTGAATGAGTATTGGCCCGTGTTGTAGACGGAGATGAAGCTGTAGTCGCCTATCTCCTGATTACCTGTAACGCCATATCCAAGACGCATCTTCAGATAGTTGAGCCAACTCAGTGACGGGAACCATGGCTCCTCGCTTACGCGCCATGCTCCGGCAAATGAGGGAAACACGCCCCAGCGGTTTTTAGGGCCGAATTTTGAGGAGCCGTCAAGCCTCACGGTTGCGGTGAGCATATAGCGGTTGTCGTAGGACCAGTTGGCCCTGCCCATGAAGGAGGCTATCGCCCAGTCGGAGCGGTTTCCGCCCAGGCTTTCTATCTCCGTGCCGTTGTTGAACTGGCTGGCGTTGTCTGAAAGGAAACCCTTTTTCTGGCCGTTCATCCACCAGGAATCCCCCCACTGCAGGGAGTTTCCCAGCATGGCGTTTACGGAGTGTTTGCCGAAGGTGTTGTCATAGGTAAAGTAGTTGTCCAGCAGATAGCTCATATAACGGCTGGACTGAGCCCAGCGCTCGGATTCAAACAGGGGGTTGGGAGCCCAGTCGTACTTGGGACGGAAGCTCTCAGAGATGACGAAGGTTGCGCCGATGCTCCCCACGGACTTGAATTTGAGTCCCTTCAGGGGAAGGTCAATTTCGGCCGATTCACTAAGCAGCAGATTGTACCCCTGAGTCTGATTCTTGTTGATGGTGGCGGTTCCAACCTGGTTTTTCTTGTCTCCCCACCACAGGGCATTTCCGGCAGGACCGTTGTAGGTGATACCGTCTTCCTTGAACATAGGGAGGGCCGGGACGGACTTCAGTATGTCGGACATGGAGTAATCTCCGTTTGTCTTGAGGTCATAGCTGAAAGTGAGGTTGGTCGAGAACTTCAGCCAGCGTTTTACCCTGTTATCCATATTGAGCTGGAAATTGGCCTTCTGATACCCTACGGAGCGCACTATACCATTCTGGTTGGTGTACCCTCCGGAAACATAGAAGTTGTTTTTCTCCGAGCCTCCGGAATATGACAGGCCGTACTTCTGGATAAAGGCCGGGCGGATCATCTCTGAAAGCCAGTCGGTTCCTTTTCCAAGGGATGAAGGATTGGCCCAATCCGGGTTAAGTCCGTTGCCGGACGCAGTCATCATGTCGTTGTTGAGGGCGGCGAATCCGGTGGCGTCAAGCAGCTTGGGGATATTCGTGGGCATAGAGACTCCGTGGTTGGTTGTAACGGTAACCGTGCCGTCTCCGCTTGCTCCTTTTTTGGTGGTCACAATCACAACGCCGTTGGCGCCACGTGCACCATATATGGCCGTGGCCGATGCATCCTTGAGCACGTCAATGCTTTCAATGTCATTGGTGTTCAGGGAGTTCAGGCCCATATTCACCATCGGCACGCCGTCTACAACCAGCAGAGGGTCCGAGTTGTTCACGGTGCCAAGTCCACGGATCTTGATGGAAACATTGTTCTGGGGGTTGCCGCTGTCCACAATATAGACACCTGCCATGCGGCCCTGAAGGAGCTGGCCCACATTGGAAGTGGATTTGTCGGCCAGGACGGAACTGCCCACGCTGGATACAGCTCCGGTGAGGTCGCTCTTTTTCACATAGCCGTAACCAATCACAACTGTCTCTTCCAGAAGGGCCGAATCTTCCTCAAGGACAATCTCGATATAGCTGCGGCCGTTTACCTGAACTTCGGCATCGGCAAAACCAAGGCAGCTCACCTGGAGCACCTGTGCGGCCACACTGATGGAGAAACTACCGTCCATTCCGGTGACGTCGCCCTTATCTGTATTGCCTGCCGGCAGCACATAGGCACCTATTACAGGCTCCCCTGCCGGGTCTTTCACTACTCCGCGAATCACCTGCGCCGAGGCGGAACCCACGGCCACAAGAAGGAAGGCGGAGATTAACGATAGTAATTTGGCTCTCATAGCTGGTTTATTCTTATGAGCCGCATCTTGGAGATGGCGGCGCTGTTTATATCTATGTTCATGTTGGTGTTCTCTGGCTGGAAGGTAAGTCTCAGAAGATGCTCTCCCTCTTCCATCATGACTATCCTTGGAGACGTATATTTCCATATCCCGTACTCTCCCAAGCCACACTGGGGCATGACAACCACCCCAAGGCGTTGCTCTCCGTCCCAGAGTGTGCGGATGGCACAGCGGTTCTCGGACTGGATGGTGCCGTTGGCGTTGGCATAAAGGAAGTCTATGGCGTAATGACCCGACTCGGGGATATTTACAGGAATTGACACTTCCAGATTTTCCTTCAGTGAC
Source organism: uncultured Bacteroidia bacterium (assembly GCA_902768955.1). GTDB lineage: Bacteria > Bacteroidota > Bacteroidia > Bacteroidales > UBA932 > Cryptobacteroides. The sequence continues at coordinate 13,407 of CACXNH010000016.1, forward strand.
AGCGGGAGGTATCCTGCGCCCTCGTACTGGGTATATGGGGCGCTTTCCATTTTTCCGAAACCGGCAAGAGGGACGGTAATGAGGTTTCCGTTGGAGAAGATGACCGGTTCTGAAGCAAAAGACTCGTAACCGTTGGTGCCAAGAGCCACAACCTGATACTCTCCATATTTTTCCATCTGATAGAAGCAAGCCTCCGTTTCCCTGACAGGCTTTCCGTTACCTAATACGCGGTAGACCTTTGCTCCCTGGCACGGTTCCCAGTTCAGGGTATTTCCGCTGCGGATGCATACCGGAGTATCCGGAGAATACGCGTTGGGACCCATGTTAATCTGGCTGGAGGGGATTTTTGAGTCAAGGACTATCCTCACTTCATGCTTTCCTTCAAGGGTTCCTGGAACGGCGGCATCGGCCTTTTCTCCATCAATGTAGAAGGCCGATATTCCGCTGCCATAACCCTCAAGTGTAATATCCAGGACGGCTTTCCGGTAGGTGAATCCTTCCAGTTTTCTGGTGCCGCACATAGACTTTGGAACAAAAGGAGTGAACGACAGCCTGTCCTTTCCGTAATTCATTCCAAAAAGGACGGAATACACTATGCTGAGGTTGCCGGAGAGGCTCCAGAGCATGTTGGAAGAATTGATCTGGGTACCCTGCCAGTCTCCTGTGCCGATTACCATGTTTTCCTTGTTGGTAAGGTACAGGCCGGCGTTTCGCATTATGCTGGCAATGGAATGGAGCACACCCTTTTCATTGCCGGCATAGGCGCAGGCCTTCATCCAGAACGCCTGCACGAAGGGCCACATGGCGTCGTTGTGATAAGGTGGAATGCCAGGGATGTTGGGGAAGAAGCACGATGTACCGAATGGCTGGTTGGCCACGGAGGCGCAGATTCTGCGGGCCTGCTCAGGCGAGGCGATGTCCCAAAGGACCGCAAGGGCTTCGCCAAGGGTCTCGGAGCGCGGAGACGCTGTCAGGAACTGCCGGCCGTAAAGGTACTGGGCGTAATAGCCCTTGTCCTCCTGCCACAGGTAGTTGTTGATGCCGTCGCGGATTCCGTCGGCAAGGGTGTCGTATTTGCCGGCATCGGCCCCGCCGAGGAGGCTTTCCATTTCAGAGAGTATCCGAAGGGCCCTGTAATGGACGCAGGCCGTCCCAAGGTTTTCAGAATTGCAGATGTCCGAGGGGGTCATCCACAGGGGATATTCCTGCTCCCTCCAGTCAAGGTAGGAGGACTCCCCCTTCACAAGGCCGGTGTCAGCGTCATAAGCCGTAAGTATATCATCCTCAACGCTTTGCTTAATGACAGGATATATGGTTTCAAGCCATTTCCCGTCCCCGGTCACTTTGTATATTTCCCAGGCGGCCACAGCCCAGACAATACGGTCAGTAGATACCGGCCAGCTGCCGCCGGTACCGGTGTCCTGGATAATACGGCCGCGGCTGTCCACCTTGCGGAGAAGGCTGCTCCTGGCGGCGCCGGTCTGGATATGTGACATTGCAAGGAGGGTGGAATAGCTCACATCCCTTGTCCATACTCCGGCCCATTCACGGCCGGTTCGGAGGGTGGAGTCCGCCTCAACGGCTTTCTCGCTCTCCTCCAGGGCCATGTTGTACACGGCCTCCTCAAATGTGGTGGGGGCGGAGTATGCCGCAAAACGGGAAATGTCCCGGGAAAGGACCCATCGGCCCTCCGGGATATCGGCCTCAGGATAATTGGAAAGGAGTGTGCGGGAATCCGGGGCCGATGCCCGGTAATCGCCCTCTTTCTGGATCACGCCGTCGGATGTGAGTGAGAAAGTATCTGTTTTCCAGATATTTTCCCTCCCGCAGCATCCGCCCAGCAACAGAAGGACGGTCATGGCGGCTATTGTTCTATTCATTGTTGTCAAGTTTAATTGTGCCTATCTTGGCTACTTGCTGCTCAAAGGCGGCCTGGTCTCCCAAGGCTGAGTTCCTGAGTTTTGAGCGGTAATTGTAAATTGTGGACAGCGATGCACGGAGGAAATGGGCCATCTTGACGTTGTCTGTCACGCCAAGGCGAATCAGGGCAAGGATTCTGAGTTCCGTGTTCATCAGTCTGCCGGGTTTGGGTTCAAGTTGCTGCTGTGGCTTCAGAAGGGAGTTCACTTCTTCCACAAAAGTGGGGAATATATGCAGGAAGGTCTGGTCGAAATTATTGTAGAAGTCCCTTTGCTGAGTCTCTGTGTCAAGGGGTTCCTCAAGCTGAGAGGCCAGTTTGTCGGCCCCGTATTTCCTGTACGCAAGCAGGATCCTCCGGCGGTAGGATTCCATACGGTCCATCCCCGCTGCAGCCTGCTCCATATACTGGTAAAGGTATTCATCCTTGAGGTAGCCTGTTTCCTGAAGCTTGCGGTTCACTTCCCTTAGGGACTCGTTTGCAAGACTTATCTCACGGCGCTGGCGCATAGTAACGGCCACGGTGAGCCCAAGCAGGACCAGGACGATGAGCAAAAACGCCATCAGCACAAGCTGCACTTTGTTCCGGTGCTCTATGTCCTTCTCATACGCCTTGCCAATGGTGGAAAGGAAGGGATAAAACTCCAGGGAGCGCACAAGCGTATTGCTGGAACGGACGTCTTCCATTGCGCAGCTTATGTAGCGGTAGGCGCGGGAAAGGTCTCCGTCCTCATACAGCATATACGACAGTTCCTGGAGGGAACGGTATTCCTTCACTGGGGTGCGGATATCTGAGATTGCACTGGAGGCGTAATGCCATTTGGCCTTTTCCCTGTTGCCAAGCCCGCGGTAGGATGTTGCCATGCAGTAATCCAGGATTGCTTTGTCATTTTCGCTGGTGAGGGGGTCGTTATAGTGGTTTGTAAGAAGGACTATTGATTCCTCGTGCCTGCCGGTTTCGTTGAGCTTTTCCGACATGGCAAAAATATATCCCACATCGTTTGAGGGAAGATTGGATATCAGGGAATCACGGTACCGGTCCTTCAGGGCGGCATACTCCACGGATCTCTCCTCTATCACAGATGTTGCTCCCATGGCAGAATACAGCGTATGGAGGGCGTGGTAGCATCCCAGGAGTTCTTCGGCCTGACCGTATTCACCGGCATTTGTGTAGATATCGGCCAATTCCATCCAGGACTGCTCCAAAGCTTTCCTGTCTGTGGCGATTGCGGCTTTTTCCCTTGCATAGTAAAGGGCCGAATCCAGGTTGTACTTGGCATATTCGCGGTACAGGGCGTCGCAAATGCCATATCTGTCTTCCGGTTTTATGCCGGCAAGGGAGAAGCGGATGCCGTTTATCCGCTCCTCCTTTTCCCGGTTATACTTTTCCTTGCCCTCTACCACCTGGTCAAGGCGCCGGAGGAGCGTTTCCAGGCTCTGGGCACCGGCCACGGCGGCCAGGCCCAGAAACAAGGATAAAAGGACAAAGACTTTTTTCATTACTGCTTGGTGCAGGTTACTTTCATTGCATCAAGGTCTACGACAACTTTGTAGGTGCCGTCTTCGGAGACACTGAACTGCACGTCAGGGTCATCGTAGGTTTCCCTGTAAACCAGTGTCCAGTATTCATCTGCGTTCTCGTCACGGTTATAGGAAGGTATCCAGTCGTTCTTGGTGAGGAACTTGAAGGTTCCGCCGGCGGTGAGGGCGCCTGTCCAGGAAAGGACGTTCACATTGCCGGTGTTCTCGGGCTTGAGCTGGCTTTCCTCGGTCATAGATGCCGTCCAGCCGTAAGGAGTTGCGTCTCCGCACATATAAAGGGTGGGGAACTCAGGAGCTACGATTTCGCCGGTCTTGGTGATGCCGGCCTTCATAGTGGCCACGTTGCACTCAATCTTGTAGATGGCGCTCTCATCCACGGTGAAGCCTGTCTTGTCGTCGTCGCCTACACCCTTGACAAGGGTTTCGCCGTCCATTGCAATCATCAGGCAGGGCCACCAGTCTCTCTGCATGGGGAAGCGGAATTCGCCGCCTTCGGTCAGGGGGCCTTCCCAGGTGAAGACATCGCCGTTCTTGGTGAATTCGGGCATGTTGTCAAGGCTCCAGCCGGCAGGTGTGGCGTCTCCAAGGAGATAGAGGTGCTCTACCACAAGCTCCTGCTCGTCTTTGTCAATGAATTCAAACTTGATTTTGAGAGCATTGGTGTTGGCAGCGTCAATGGTGACTGTGTATTTGCCTTCCTCGCTCACCTTGAACTTCTTGTCCACGCTGTCATCATAGCCGATAACTGGATCGTAAGTAAATGGATCATCGCTTTTGTTAACGATGCCGGGCCACCAGTTGCCGTCGTTCTGGAGCAGGAACTTAATGTCTGCATTTGCATACAGATGACCTGTCCAGGTGAAGGTGGATCCGCTCTTGTCCATAGCCACGGTATTGTCCTGGGACCAGCCGTAAGGGGTACCGTTGCCAATAGGATAGATGTTTTCAATGGCATACTGCTCCTTGCTTACTGCAACCTCTACGGTGTTTGAAAAGACAGCGGCAATGTCCTTGTTATCCTTGGCAGTTACGCGGACACGTGCAATGAGAGTGAAGCCTTCATCAACGGAAGCGCCAATTTCGGAGGCAAGACTTTCAAGCTCTGCGTGGCTGAATGTTTTCTGGGGCTCTGCGCACTCAAATGCGGTTCCGGAAGCAAATTCGGCATCTCCTTTTCTGGTGAGCTGAAGGCCATAAACGGGAGTTATGCCTTCTTTTACGACGTCATTCCAGGCAAAGGCAATGGCAAGTTCATCACTGCCGGGAACAACTACCACGGAGGCAGGATCTGCTGTCAGCGAGGGAGCTGCAAGAGTTCCGGGAGTATTGTCATCGGGGGTGTTTGCGGGTTTTTGGCAGGAAACGGCTGCAAGGCCGATAAGTCCTGCCGTCACGATAAGGTTAACAATCTTTTTCATAATAAAATGGTTATAGAGTTATTTTTTGACTGAAATCTGGTTTTCTTTCCGTTGACGTAGACCGCTCCCGGCTTCTTTCCCGGAATCTGAAGCTTTAATCTGTCATGGGCGGGAACCTCAAAATAGTATTTTCCCTCCCGGACGGCGAAGGTGAAAGTGAATGTGGAGAACTCCCCACGGGTATATCCCAGTGAGATACCGTCATCTTCATAAAGGGTGTAGGACACGATATGATCGTTTTTAGGGAAGCAGCGAAGGGTTATGGGAGCGTGTTTTGCCTCTTGAGTGTTCATAACAACCGGAATGGTGGGAACCATACTCCCTTCCCTCACAAAAAGAGGAGTCTTGTCAAGGGGCGCAGGGACAGTGACATATCGGCCTCCTTCATAGATTTCCCCGGTGTACCAGTCATACCATCGGCCTTTGGGAAGATATACCTCGCGGGTGGTTGCACCCTGCTCCACTACTGGGGCCACAAGAAGACTGGGACCGAACATAAACTGGAAGTCCTGGCGGCGGCATTCCCGGTCTTGAGGGAACTCCAGGAACATTGCGCGCATTATGGGAAGGCCGGTGTCGTAGGCCTCGCGTGCGCAGGTATAAATATATGGAAGGAGGGTGTACTTGAGTTCTATGGCCTTCTTTGCCGCCGCCATGGCTGCCGGGGGAAACATCCAGGGCTCTACTGCGGTGTTGCCCTCATGGTGGGAACGGCTAAGTGGAGTGAAAAGGCCAAACTGCATCCATCTTACATAGAGCTCCGCCGCGTCTTCGTAGTCTTCTATGGTGCCGCAGTAACCGGTAATATCCCCGGTGATGAACGGAATTCCGCCAAGCCCGGCAGACAGCATCATAGGAATCTGATAGGCAAACTGCTCCCAGCTGTTTGTCATAAGGCGGGCATCTCCGCTGTCTCCCGTCCAGGAGAAACAGTATCGCTGCATGCCGGAAAAAGCCGCCCTGGTCATCTGGAAAAGGCGTTTGTCGGGGTTGCGGCGGTTGAATTCTTCCGTAACGGTGCGGTCCCAATACAGGCCGTAGACGTTATGGATGGCTGCGTGGGGGCCGGCATAGTGCTGCATATAGAGGCGGTCTTTTTCCTCCTCGTTACTCCAGGCGGGTTCTCCCATATCTGTCCAGAAGCCGTCCACTCCGTCGTCAATGGGCTTTTGCTGATACTCTCCCCACCAGGCAGCGGCAGCGGGATTGGTGAAATCCACAACTCCGCACCGGCCACCCCAGGGCCAGGGCATGTCATAGCTCTTTCCCGTGCGGATGTCTTTTGCAAAAAGGCCAAGGCTGTCTGCCTCATGCCATTGTGCGGCGTTTCTTTGGGAAACCACCGGGTCCTGCGACACAACCACACGAAAACCAAGCGAATGGAGTGTGTCCAGCATTGCGCGGGGGTTTGAGTAATTGCGGGCGTTCCAGTTGAAATCCTGAAGGTACTGTGTCCAGCCAATATCCTGATAAATGACGTCACATGGAATCTCCAGCTCACGGAACTTGCGGGCAACTTCCAGCGCCTGCTCCTGGTGAACATACAGTCCGCGGCACTGGGAAAAGCCAAGTGCCCAAATAGGAGGCATCACGGGTTTACCGGTAAGGCCGATATACTGTCTGAGAATGTCCTTATAGTCTTCCCCGGCAATGATGTAATAGACCATGGCGCCGCCATCGGCCTCAAAAGTATAGCTGTCACGCCCGGAAAAATCAAAGGTTGTGCGGTAGCTGTTGTCAAAGAAAATGCCGTAGCGGCGGCTGCTCATAAAGAAGGGAATACTCTTGTACAGGGGATCCTCGTCTATGCAGTAACAGGGTTTGTCGCTGTTCCACATTGTATAAATGCCGCCCCGGCGATCCATGACGTCCCCTTTTTCACCAAGGCCGAAGATGGATTCATTACGAGCGAAGTTCTTGGTGCAAACAATGTGGTCTCCGTCTTTCCTGTATCCGCCGGGGACATCGGCCACAAGCATTGTCTGGTAATTGTCATATACCTTTATCGCAAAGGGCTCCGGCTCCACAACCACCCTGAGGGCTCCGGTATGGATGTCCCAGGAAGCACCGTCCCGGTCCAGGACGATGTTTGTGTCCTCAAGGCAGTCCGTTATGACTGCGGGTGTTGGAGGGGTGCTTATCAGGTTTCCGTCAAAGGCGTACTCCACGCGGATGACACGGGGGCTCACAAAGCGGAGGCTGGCTTTAGCGTTTCCTTTTGTCAGGAGTATTTCACTGCCTGATACTTTTTCACATACGGCGTCATCGGCCTTTAACTGAAAAGGCAACAATACGGCTGCAACTGCCAGAATTGGGAAGATTGAGCGCATAAACAATTACGTGGTTCTGATACAAAGATACATTTTTAGATTCCTCCGTTGCAAGGGGATAATAAAAATGTAGGTTTGCATAAGCGTAACTGCTTGATTATCAGGGGTGTCTTTGCTGGTTTTTGTAAAGAGTATGGAATAATACAGAACTCTGGAACAGGATAAAGACCATCGTACAATGTAAGCGTCTCCGCAAATGGAATAGCAGAGCTTAGGAAGCCTTGAGTTCGTGGATCTTTTCCGGATCAAGTGCAAAACTATGTGTTTATTTTCCACCCCTTAACGGTTGTCCCCTTGAGATGTAGGGTTATGGCCGTCCGAAACTTAAACGACACCATCACC
>CACXNH010000017.1 GCA_902768955.1 uncultured Bacteroidia bacterium
TGACGCTGAGGGAGCCGATGGTCATGGGGCCAAGGTTCTGGACTGGAATGTACCACTCCGTGTTCTCTGAGCCAACCTGCATGCTCCAACGCTGGGTAACCACGGCGCTGCCGTCCTTGTTGACGGCAACGTTTATGTCCAAATCCTTTACCTCATGGGCAAATGCCGCAGCGCATAACGCCGCGGCTGCCACAAGTGCAAAAAATCTTTTCATCTAAATTTCCGGGTAATCTTTCTTGGAAACGTCGTCGGCAAGGTAATCACGCTTTGCAAAGCCCAGGATGCCGGCCACCAGGGAGGTGGGGAATACGCGGACCTGCTGGTTGAAGCGTGTGACAGTGTCGTTGAAGGTCATGCGGGACAGGCGGACGTTCTCCTCATAGTCCTTGATGTCCTTCATTGTCTGCTGGTAGTTGGCGCTGGCTTTGAGATCCGGGTATGCCTCTGCAACGGCGATGAGTTTTGCGCCGATTGCGGCAAGGGCTTCCTCGTTGGCGTTGATATCGGCCGCAGTGGGACTAGGAGAAGAGACAATCTTACGCTCCTTCACAATCTTCTCAAGGGTGTCGGCCTCATAGGAAGCATATTCCCTGGTAAGTTTTATGAGGGCCTTCAGGGCGTCAAAACGGCTGATCTGCTGGACATTGATCTGCTTCAAGGCATTATTGCAGAGCTCATCACTTTTAACAAGGCGGTTCTGAACGCCTATAATCCAGACTACAAGGACTGCCAGGATGGCAAGGATAATAGCTAAAGTCATAGTGCGGTTGAGTTTTATTATGCGAATATACAAAAATTGCATAAATTTGCGCATAGAATAAACGTTTATTACACATATGAAAACAAACCAGGAATTCAAGAACTCCGCCCTTGACGCCCTCCGTGGCAACTGGGGGAAAGCAGTTGTGGCAACGCTCATCTATGTGCTTATCCTTTCATCCATAACAGGCCCAGTGGTAATCAACACCAACAGTGTTAAGCAGCAGCTTACTGAGCTTACAGGAACTTCACTCTCAGGATATCAGGCGGCAGCCTTGATAACTTCCCCTGAATTCATCAGTATCCAGAAGCAGGCCTCCAGAACCAGCGGAATCTCAACCCTCCTGCAATTCTTTCTGGTATTGCCTCTCTCACTGGGCTTTCTCAATGCTTTCAGAAGGCTGCTTGTGGCAGGAGACAGCCAGATTCTCTCCAACACTTTCCGCATAACGTTCAGCAGTTACTGGCGCAAGACCTGGGGTATGATCCTTATGTATATTCTTATCTTCCTGTGGTCTCTGCTATTCATAATCCCGGGAATCATAAAGTGGTTCTCATACTCCATGACGCCCTTCATCCTGGAGGAAAACCCGGAACTGGACGCCTCCAGCGCCATTCACCGCAGCCGCATGATGATGCGCGGGCACAAGTTCGACCTCTTCTATCTGTACCTCAGTTTCATCGGCTGGTTCATTCTGGGCATCCTCACCGCCGGCATCGGCTTCCTGTGGCTGGCCCCTTACGTGGACACCTCCCTTGCCGCTTTCTATGAAGAAGTAAAGGCCGATTACGCCCTCAACGGCGGCTTGGACTAAGTCTTTTGCCGTGTTTGCAGCCATATTGCCTGTAATGGCGTTTTTGGTGCCAACACGGCAGCGTTTTTACAGAAAAAGGCCGATTTCTTTGCCATGTTTGCAGTGAAATCGGCCTTGTACGTATTTTAAGTGCAAACACGGCACTATTTGGAAAAACGGGCAAAAAGGAGTACCTTTGTATGCTGAATCGGGGTGTGGCGCAGTTGGCTAGCGCATCTGGTTTGGGACCAGAGGGTCGTGTGTTCGAGTCACATCACCCCGACAATATCATCTAATCTCAAGCATTACCACAGAGGCTGCCGGAAGGGTGAGTTTCACCTTGTTTCCGGTGGCCTTTGCCTTGTCAAAGGCGGCAGGGACAACCGTGGGTTCTTTCCCGAAGTCGTTGTACGCGTTGACAGAGGGTGCAGAAAGGATTTCTCCCTTGATCACGGAAGGATTCAGGGAATCAAAACTCAGTTCAACGGGAACATCCTTGTCAAGGTAAGGATTGGCCATCGAAACATGTATTACACCATCCTTCGTGGATGCGGATACGGAGAAATCCGGCATGGTTTCGCCGTCTGAAGAGACAATGGTGCCGCACTTCACGCTGGAAGGTACAACCACTGCATTGTGGTGTACGCTGAACATACGGAACACGTGGTATGTGGGGGTGAGCACCATCCTGGGACCGTCCGTGAGAATCATGGCCTGGAGCACGTTCACAACCTGGGCGATGTTACACATCTTGAGGCGCTGGACGTACTTTGGGAAAATGTTCAGGTTAAGTGCGGCCACAATTGCGTCACGCATTGTATTCTGCTGGTACAGATGGCCCTTGTTGAAGCCGGGCTCCACCTCGAACCATGTGCCCCACTCGTCAAGGATAAGTGCAACCTTTCTTTCCGGATCCAGGGAATCCATTATGCCGATATGCTTGCGAAGGATATTGTCCACCCCGGATGTGCGGGTAAGGGTACGGTAGTATTCCTCCTCCGTGAACTGGGTTGCACTGCCTTTGTCGCAGTCCCATCCGGGAACGGTGTAATAATGCAGAGAGAGTCCGTTCATCTGGCCGCGGGCATTGAGCATCATGGTCTTTGTCCAGTCGTAATCGGCCTCTGAAGCGCCGCAGGCAATCTTGAAGAGTTTGGTTTCCCCGTAATTTCGAGCGTACAGGGCGTAGCGCTTGAATACGTCGGAGTAATACTGGGCGGTCATGTCTCCTCCGCAGCCCCAGCTCTCGTTCCCAACGCCAATGTATTTCACTTTCCAGGGCTCCTTGCGGCCGTTGGCGGCGCGAAGATCTGCCATGGTGCCTTCCTCAGCGGTCATGTACTCAACCCATTTTGCCAGCTCTTCCACTGTACCGGAACCAACGTTGCCGCTGATGTAGGGCTCAGTGCCAAGCATTTCGCAGAGGTTGAGGAATTCGTGCGTGCCAAACGAATTGTCTTCCACGGTGCCGCCCCAGTTGTTGTTTACCATCATGGGCCGGTTCTCCTTGGGGCCTATTCCGTCCATCCAGTGGTATTCGTCGGCAAAACAGCCGCCGGGCCAGCGGAGAACGGGAATCTTGATGTCCCTGAGGGCCTCAAGAACGTCTATGCGATAGCCGTCAACGTTGGGTATGGAACTCTCCGGGCCCACCCAGATGCCTTCATAGATGCATCGGCCAAGGTGCTCGGAGAACTGGCCGTAAAGCTCTGCGGGTATTGTATCCCTCCCGGCGTAAAGCTCATGGAGGGATACCGTTACCTGCTGAGTATTGTTTGCACACCCGGCCGCGATAAGCAAGGTGGCGGTTACGATAGCAAGTTTTCTCATTATTTCACTTTTTTGCCCCACCAGGTGGAGCTGAGATTCTTTTCTGTACCGGCATAAACTATTGTGGAGGTACGGGGACTGGCTTCCCAGTCCGCTTCACGGGCAACTACCACAACCACGGTTTTGTCGGAGGTCTTGAGGGTAAGGTACTGCTTGGACTCGTCGAAACTCCATGTGCCTGTAAGGGCACCCGACATATTGCCGCTGGGGTTGAGGATAAGGTCTGCGGATGTATCCATTATGCCATACTGGTACTTCAGGTCAATGTGTTCCCAGGTTCCCGCAATCTCATCTTTGCTGACAGCGGTCTTGGAAAGACCCGCATAGCGCTCGGGGAGGGCGATGGGCCAGAGTTCATTCAGGTCATCGGCCGATGCAGGGCACCATACGATACGGCGGACATGTCCCATCATTACTGCATTGGGAGCATTGCCGCCGGCTGTTTCCGGAAGACGTCCCTGAGAGCAGTAGAACCAGTCTCCGGTGCCATCCTGCTGGAAGATGCAGCAGTGGGAAATGCCCACCCAGCCGTAGCCTTCCTTGAATTTATAAGGATGGGTTACGATGGGATAGCAGTCTCCGCGAGCGTTGGTGAAGTTGCGTCCGGTTATGTCATAATACGGGCCTTCAATCTTGTCTGAACGCACCACACGGGTGTTGTAGGGGACATCCAGGCCGTCATAGGCCATAAACAGATAGTAGTATCCGTCCTTGTAGATGATTTCCGGGGCTTCGCTGCCCTGCCAACGGCTGGTATTGCGGGCGCCGACCCTTGTGCCGAAGCCGTTTGCGGCAAGGCCTTCAGGGGAATCGGCCCAGGGATCTCCGACAGCATTCACGGGCATGCCGGTGGCGGGATTGATTTCCACGCGGGCAAAGCCGCTGTGCCAGGAGCCGTAGATTAGCCAGTGCCTGCCGTCAGGTGCCTCAATGTAGGTGGGGTCTATGGCATTGTAGTAGAAGTAAGCATCCCATCCGCCATTGGGGCGTCCCCAGCCGTCCTTGCCTTTGTCGGAGGAAGAGCAGAGGACATAGCCCTTGTCTTCCCAGCCGTTCATGGGGTCTGAGGTTTCGCACATGCCGATGAAGGCGCGCTCTCCCCAGGAATTGTTGCCGGATATGGTGTTGTCAATTACGATGCAGTAGTACATGCGGAGTTTGCCGTTGACCACGCGTATAACCGGGGCCCAGTAGCCGTAGTTGGGATTCTGTATGGCGGCAAGACCCATGCTGGCGCGGATCTCGTTGAGCTTTGTCTTCACCCACGCCGGGGCATCGTTGAACGGACCGGAGATATAATTCCAGTTCACAAGGTCCTTGGAGCGCTTTCCGGGGAAATGGCGGCCGGTGGATGCCTTCATGTGCTCATTGCCGTAGGATGCGTCCGTACCGTACATGTAGTAATATCCGTTGTAATAGGCTATTGAGGGGTCATGTACATTGGCAAGGTTCCACTTCACGTGCTGGTCCCAGCTTGCGATGGAACGATAGTCATCGGCATAGTCAGGGATTTCTCCGGAAGACTGGGACGGATTGACGTTGTTGTCATCCCTGGTCTTGATTCCCGTGGGCTCATCCTTGGTACAGGCCACAGCCATAATTGCTCCTAAAAGAACGGGGATAATAAGTTTTGAATATCTCATAGATTCTATAATCTGCAGCTGACCAAAAGGAGATTCTAAGTCTTATGTCATTCTGAGCGTCTTATGTCATTCTGAGCGAAGCGAAGAATCTCTTTTCAGTCAGCCACAAAGTTAATCAAATATTATTCGGCTACAGTGAGATGCAGTGTGGTACCGTACTTCTCAATCCAAGCGGCACCGTTGTCGGTGTTGTTGTTGGCCGAGTTGCCGGTGAGGTTGGGGTTGGCATTCCTGGTGCCCTGAAACATCGGGAAGTACTCATGGCCCTTCTGATAGTATGAAGAGAAGGAGTCGTCCGTGGCTTCAGAAGCAGAGAGGTTCTTTGTGGTAACAGGCAGCGTACGGTCTTTGTCAAAGATGTAGCGGCTGTGCTCTGCAATCTGTGCAAGACGGGCGTCAGAGTAGAAGAATCCCCAGCGGATGAGGTCTATGCCGCGGCCGTTTTCGCAACCGAACTCCTTGGGACGCTCTACATTTGCAATCTGCTCGAAGAGGGTTTCCTTGGTCCAACCTGTGGTTGCAAGGGGAGCGAGAGCTACACGTGCGCGAACCTTATTGATGTACTGGACGGCATTTGCGGGGCCGTTGAGCTCATTCTCGCACTCTGCGGCGCGGAGAAGGACATCGGAGTAACGCATCAGGCGCACATTTACACCACAGTGAAGACCGGTAACAACGGATGCATACAGGTTGTTGCGTGCATTGGTGTGCTTTGCAATTGCAATTCCGCCGTTGTCATTGTTTGTGCAGATGAGGTTGTTGATGGGCTGAGTGAAAGCCACATTGGCGCGGGGATCTCCACCGGGATAAGCTGCGGATGCGACTCCTGTGTAAGTGTCGTATTCGGGCTCATAGGTGATAGCTGTCCAGTACAGACGGGGATCCAGGCGGCCATCCGTGCATTTTTCGGCCTTGAAGAGGTTGTAGAGCCAGTTGCTCATGGAAACGTCTCCCCATCCGCCAAGGGAGCCGGGGCCGAAGTTGGCCTCAAGGGCGTGGCCCTGGGTAGCGTTGGAAGATATGTTCACGGGGGTCCACTCCTCGTCTACACCACCGGTGCCGTAGTCCATGAACTGAACCTCGAAGAGGCTTTCGGCGTTGTTTTCATCGGCACCTTCACGGAAGTTAGCGCCGTAGTCGGCCATTAGTTCATAGTGACCATATTTCTCGTTGCCGCCGTCGGCAGTGCTGAGGATGTCCTTGAGAACTGCAAGGGCTTCTGCGTAGTTGTGACGGAACATATATGCACGGGCAAGATAACCTGCAGCGGCTCCTGAGGTAGCACGTCCCTTTGCCCATTCGCCGCCTTTGTCGCGGGAGGGGAGAAGCTCCATGGCCTTCAGGAGGTCTTTCTCAATCTGGTCAAAGATCTCGTCCTGAGGAACGTTTGCTGCATAGATGGTTTCCAGAGTGCCGTACTGTGCATAGTCCGTGAACAGCGGAACAGTCTGGTAGTAAGTTGCCAGCGTGTAATATGCAAGGGCGCGAAGGAAGAGGGCCTGACCGTAGATCTGGTCAATCTTCTCTCCTGTAAAGGCGCCTTTCTCTATCTTGCTTATAACAAAGTTGCAGCGGTTCACCACGTGGAAGCAGTCACGCCAGATCCATTGGTCCGTTACATCGTAGTTGCTGTCGGAGTTAAGGTGGTCGGCGGCAAGGTACCAGGCATTCTGGGGGTTCCAGGTTTCGTCGCCGCGTACTACATCGTGCATGTAACCAACACGGGCGAAGGTGCCTTCCAGGCGGATTCTGTTATAGCAGGCAATCAGGGCTTCCTGGAGGTCGGCCTCCGTGTTGCCAAAATCATAGGTGGTCTGGTTGTTGGTGTTCTGGACGGCAAGCTGCTTGTCGCAGGAAGCGAGCATTCCAAGAACGGTAAATGATGCCAGAACTATAGCTATTTTTTTCATAATGTCAGTCATTATCAAGTTAGAATACATCTTAGAAGGAGAGGTTTACACCAAGCATGAAGGTGACAGGTGCAGGATATGAGCAGTAGTTGAAGCCAGGGGTGAATACGCCGCCGGCGAAGTCGATGTTATATCCGCGGTATGCGCTGATGGTAGCCAGGTTCTGGCCAGATAGATAAACGCGTGCACCGCTGATGAAAGCGCCTTCAAAGAGTTTCTCGGGGAAGTTGTAGCCAAGTTCGACATTGGCAATCTTCCAATATGTGCCGTTCTGGAGGAAACGGGCGCTGAAAAGGTCGTTGGTTACGGAACCGTCGGCGGTAGAAGCTACGCGGGGAACCGTGGTGCTGGGATTATCGGCAGTCCAGGCGTTCAGAAGGTCTACGCTCTTGTTGTTGATGCCGTAAGAGCTGTGGAGGGCCTGGTCTACATAGTCAACCAGCTTGTGTCCGCCGGCGCCGAAGGTGGAGATTGTGAGGTCGAAGCCCTTGTATTCAAAGCGGGCGCTGAGGCCGAACTGAATCTTGGGCATGCCGCTGCCAAGGAAGGTGCGGTCGTCGGCAGTGATCTGGCCGTCGGGAACTCCATTGGGGCCGGAGATGTCGGCATAGGCCACGTCACCGGGCTTTGCACCATTCTGGATGATGATGTCACCGTTGGCATTCACGTGGTTGTCAATCTGTTCCTGACTCTGGTAGATGCCTTCATATACGTAGCCGTAGAATCGGCCCACTTCTTCACCAACAACGGTGCGGCACATTGCGTCGTCACGGGAAGTGGTGGTAAGGCCGAGTGACTTCACCACGTTCTTGGGGAAGGTGATGTTGCCGGAAACCTCATACTTGAACGCGTTCTTGTAGTTGCGGTAGCTGGCGCTGAGCTCCAGACCGGAGTTCACCATGGTTGCAGCGTTCATGGTAACTGCATCGTTGGTTGCACCGGCCTCCGCAGGAACGGGAACTGCATAGAGCAGGTCCTCGGAAACGGCGTTGTAGTAGTCTACGTTAAACTCAAGGGCGCCTCCGAACATGGCGTAATCAAGACCCACGTCAAGAGTCCTCTTCTTTTCCCAACGGATGAGCTCGTTCACGTAGTTGGAGATGGCGGAACCGGTAACCTTCTGGCCGCCGAAGCTGTAGGTGTAGTTACCGCGGGCCATGGTGTCCATGAAGGCGTAGTCGCCGATGTTCTCGTTACCCAGGATACCATAGGAAGCACGGAGCTTGAGGAGGCTCACAAGCTGGGGATCCACGTTGAAGAAGGGCTCTTTGTCTATTCTCCAGCCAAGGGAGAATGAAGGGAACCAGTCATAACGGTTAACGCTCAGGCGGGAAGAACCATCACGACGGACGGTTGCCTGGAAGAGGTAACGGCCGTCATAGTCGTAGTTGATACGGCCGATGAAGGAAGAAAGCACGTGCTCTGTCTCATAGGTGCGGGCGTCACGGCTTGTGGCGTTGTTTACCTGGAGGTAGTAAGGCTCCGGCATGTTGTTGCCCCAGCCTGCGAGGGTGTGGGACATCTCCCTCTGGAATGTGATACCTGCAACGGCATTCAGATGGTGTTTGCCGATCTTTCCGTCATAGGTGAGATAGTTCTCCACAAGGAAGTCGGAGTAGCTGCGGTAGCCCTGTTCCAGACGCTCATTGGTCTTTGCCAGATAGTTGGCGTTGGAGAGGATGAATGAGGGAAGGAAGGTGAAATCCTTTGCGTATGTACGGCTGTAGGAGAGGTTGAGGTTGTAGTCCAGTTTGTGGTTGTCGTTCTTGAGTCCAACCATGTCAAAGAGGTCTACGGTTGCGGAACCGGTGGCCACAATGCGGTCTACGGTTGTGTTGCGCTCAATCAGGGAGTTGTACAGCAGCGGGTTTGCTATACGGATGTCTCCGTGCACATTGTCATAATAGGTGCCGAAGCCGTAACCGTCGTAGCTGTAGTCTGATGCTGCGCCAACAATCCTGTCAAGGAACCAGGTGCTCTCATCATAAGCCTTGATGGTAGGAGGCATGAACAGGGTGGTAGCCATGATAGGGTACTGGGTGCCATAGAGGCCCTGAACGTACTCATTGGCGTTGGAGGCGGACATGTTGTCCTGCTTGCTGTGGGAATATACGACACCGGTGCGGAGTTTCACGAACTTGATGTCCATGGTGTTGTTCACACGGGCTGTGAAACGGTCGTAGTTAGGACCTGCACCAACCAGGGTACCCCTCTGGTTGAAGTAGTCCAGAGCTACGTTGAAGGTGCTGTTCTCACCACCGCCGGAGAGGTTCACATTGTGATTCTGGCGGATACCGGTCTTGAACATTTCCTTGAACCAGTCTGTGTTGGTAACAGCTGGATCTACATATACGCTGCTGGCGGGGTCGTAGCCAGCAGGGGCGACAAGGCCGTTTGCGGCATAAGCGCGGTTGATGTGCTCTTCGTACTGAGCGGCGTCCATTACTTTGTAAACGCCCTTGCGGATGTTGTCAACACCAACATAGCCACGGTAGTCAACCTTGATGGGCTGGTTCTTCTTACCGCTCTTGGTGGTGATGATGACAACGCCGTTAGCTGCACGGGAACCGTAGATTGCTGCGGCCGATGCATCCTTGAGGACCTGGATGGTCTCAATGTCGTTAGGGGAGAAGTCACGGATGGTGGTTCCCATGGGAACGCCGTCGATCACGTACAGAGGGCTGGTGTCACCGAAGGAACCAAGGCCGCGGATGCGCACTGCAGGGTCTGCACCAGGCTGACCGTCAGAGGTAATCTGCACGCCGGCAACCTTACCTTCCAGCATTGTGGAAATGTTGGAGTGAGAGACTTTCTTCATTTCATCGGCATCCACGATTGCTACGGAACCGGTGAGGTCTACCTTCTTCTGTGCACCGTAACCAACCACAACAACCTGGTCAAGGAGAGTGGATTCGGTCTTGAGGGCGACAGTGCCAAGATTACCGTTGGGGCCGACTGTAACTTCAAGGGTTTCAAAGCCCACGGTGATGAACTGGAGAACTGCTCCCTGGGGAGCCTGGAGAGAGAAGGCACCGTCAATGTCCGTGGTGGTGCCGTTGGTAGTTCCTTTCACCACTACACCTGCGCCGATGAGGGGTTCTCCCGCCTCATCCACGATGGTGCCGGTAACGGTAACGTTGTTTTGCGCCAGGGCCAGCATCACGATGCTGAGCATCAGGGCAATACTTACAAATATCTTTTTCATATTCACTTGAGTCCTTTGATTATTCTACAATGACCAGATAGCATCCGTCAACGGTGACGCCAAACTGGACGTCTGCGCTGTCGATGGTGATATTCTTGTAAAGCTGGAAATGAGGCTCGCCATTTGCCCAGAGGACATCGTAGCGGATAGAGGCCGTATTGTCACCATTGTTGGTGGCGGTAATCTTTACGTGAGAGTTACTGAGCATAGGGAGGAATAATCCCCAGTTCCAGTCACTTTCCTTGTTTGCGTCATCGTTGACAAAACCGCCGCCCCAGCCGTAATTGTCGATACGGACTACGGCGTATTCGCCATCGCCGGCAAGACTGAGGTCTGCCTTGCGGAGCACTGCAACAGGACCGTTCCAGTTTGATGCGCTACTTGAATAGACATCCATCTCAAAAGATCTGCTCTCACCGGCGGGAATAACTTTGTCGGCAGGGGTAAATGCTCCCCAGAAACCAGAGGAAAGATCCGCCGAACCAACGGCGTATGCGCCTTTGACGAGGTTGATGCTCACGCTCGTGCTGATGTTGCTGTCTTCCTTGAGGGAAACGGTTACGTTCTGAGCACCTTCGGCCACGGTGATGGCAGAGAAGTCAAGGGCGTTCATGGCAACCGGCTGAGTAGTGTTGTCGGTGTAGGTGGCCGTTACCTCCATTCCGCCCGTGCGGAAATCAAGAGTAGCATTGTCGTAGAAATAATAGGTGTTGACAGCGGGCTGCTTTGTTACGGCGATGGATGCGATTGTGGCGTCGCCGGGTTCGGGAGTGGTCTCTTCCTCGAAGATGAGGTAGGATTCCTCAGTCACAATGGCAAACTGAACGTCGTTGCTGTCTACGGCAATACCGTCATAGTACTGGAAGTGCTTCTCTTCGTTTGCATATTCCACATAGTAGCGGATGCTGGCGAAGCCGCCGTTGTTGGCAACCGTGATGGTAACGGTAGAACCGTCAATGTTTGCGGCGAAGGTGTCGAAATTCCAGTCGCAGGTGTTTTCAATCAGGGCGCAGCCTTCACCTACGTTTGAACCCCATCCCCAGTTGTCCATACGAACAACACCGTACTCGGATAGATCTGCTTTGCGGAGGATGGTGCAGGGGCTGTGCCAGTTGCCAAGGTTGTCGGAACCTACGGTCATGGTAACGCTCTGGCTTTCGCCGTCGGCCACTTTCCAATCCTGTGAGAATGTGGTCCACCAGCCGTTGGTGAAGTCCTTGGCGCCCACCATTTCTGTCTGGGCGGGAAGAGAACTTGCAGCAATGGTGAGGCTGCCGTCAACTGAGAGTTCCTCGCCGGAGCCGGTGGTGAATTTTACGGTGTATGCGTTGTCTACGGTTCCCACAGTGCCGTCGAAGACGGGGCCGTTGGGGAATTCAACTGAGTACTGTCCGGGCTTGAGGAGGCCGACGGTGTTATCGGCATAGATAGCCTTTACTACAATTGCTGCAGGTGAAAGGGTTAACTTGGAGGCGCTGCCAATCAGGTAAGCATTTGCCTGAGCTTCGATGGCCGTGATAACATTGGTGACGTCAATTGTGAAGAAACCGGCAACCGGTTTTCCGTAATTTCCCTGTTTTGTGACGCTGTAGGAGTAAATGACATTTTCTGTCTTTACTTCGGTGCCGAAGGCAGGGGATACGTTGAAGGTGATATCTTCAATATTGACATTGGAAGAGGCTCCGTCAGAATATGTTGCTGTAGCGGTAATGCCCTCTGCCCCAAGCACATCCTCAAAGGTGGTACCCAGTTCCACAGAAGTGGGGAATCCGGAAAGGGCAAGGGATACGGGATAAGCATCCTCAATCTCCTTGATCTTGGAAGGCTCCAACCAGCAGTTTTCCTCGTCCATTACCATGTAACTGGAATCGGTAGTGAGGAATGCGAAAACGCTCTCTGTAACAGGAGTGGGATGGTTGTAGGTTTCAACAAGGGTGTATTTTCCGTCTGCGCTTTCTGCGGTGGCGGTAAGATAGGTGTTGCCAAGGGTGGAGTGATCCAGTTCAATGGTAACGTGTGCACCGTACATTGCCTCGCGGAAAACGGCCCACATGTCGTCTACCTCTCCTATTGCTTCTGCGTAATTGGAGCCGATCAGGCCGCCATCGTAGTCGGCGTTACCCCATCCGTAAAGGTCTGAGCGAAGCACAAAGTACTCTGAATAAGCGGCATCGTCCTCTTTGGAATATACTCCGTTTCCGACGGTGGCAAGCACTGCGTTCCAGTTATTCCAGTTGTTCTCACGTGAACCCCAGTTGTCAAACTCAATGTGCAGGAGCTTGCCTGCGGGAATTTCAAATGACTGGGAATGGTCTCCCCACCACGCGGTGGAATTGTCAGACGTGCCGATCTCCTTCTTTGTTACACGAACCTTCGAGGGGCCGTCGGAATCTTGATCGCCGCCATTGATTTCTTCCTGAAACTCGGCAATTTTGTCGGCCAGGTCTTCGGGAGCGTCAATCTTGTACGGCTCTAGGTTCGTACAGGAGAAAGCACCCAGAAGCATTGCGCAAAATGCGCTAAGCATTAATTTTTTGGCTTTCATGCTTTTTTGTTTTTTGGTTAATAATTATTTCTGGTTTAGTTATAGTTTCACAACAGGCCACCCGCCACTCCAGTCTATTGACCGCACCAGCAGATGGGCATTGTACTTTATTTTCTTGTCATATCCGTGGAAGTACAGTTTGTCTCCCACAACGGCGCAGTGACCAACCCCGGGATAACGCTCTGTCCCTTCCACTACAACGGTTCCGCCGCCTTCAAGGAGGGAAACTCCCTCTTTGTCATAATAAGGCCCCGTCACTTTGCTCGCGCGCCCGCATATAACCTTATAAGTACTCTTGGGGCCGCGGCAGCATAGGTCGTAACTTGCAAACAGGTAATACCAGTCTCCATGTTTTATAATGAAAGGTGCTTCTACGGCGCCGTTGCCGGGATTGAATGCGGAACCGCGGGGATCTGCCTTAATGGCGGTATCCGTGGCCGATGTGTCCTCTGCGGTGCCCTCCGGGCGGACGCAAAGCGGGTACCATACCTGAGGTTCTGCCGGGCGGGTGAGCGTTGAATCCAGTTGAACCAGCTTGAGGCCACCCCAGAAGGAGCCGAAGCTTAGCCATGCCGTGCCGTCAGTGTCTACAAAGAGATTGGGATCTATGGCGTTCCAGTTGTCACGGCCGCCCCATGAGCGGACAACGCAGCCGTGGTCTTCCCACTTGTAGTCCGGGGATTCAGGATTGAGGGTCCTATTGGTGGCAACGCCTATGGCGCTGTCGTTTTTGCCGAATGAAGAGCAGCTGTAATAGAGATAGAACTTCCCGTTGTGGTAGGAAATGTCCGGGGCCCATGTGTGGCCGTGGTAGCCGGGAACTGAATCAAGAGCCCACTGAGGCGGTTTATTGAACACATGCCCGGAGAATTGCCAGTTTGTCTGGTCCTTGGAAGTGAAAATATCAACGCCGAATCCTGTGGAGAAAAGATACCACGTTCCGTCACTTTGAATGCATACAGGGTCATGTGCAGGGGGCTCAGCCGGGTTGAATCTGGGCTGGGCGCAGGCGCCAGTGATAGCTGTTGTGAAGGCCAGGAAGGCCAGAAGCTGCTTCAGTGTCATTCTTAAATGGTTAACCTTTGCAAAGATAAATGGATTAAAAACGCTTCGGGTGTACAAAAAAACATAAGGAGTGGATTTTTGGACAGGCGCATTTGTGCGCGTTTTTTGTTTTTTTATCTTTGCCCTGTGAGAAAAACCCTGATAATATCACTTTTTCTTGCAGCCTTCCTGCCAGGCTGCAAAAAAGATATTCTCCCAAAAAGCGGAATCCGTACCGGGGAAGCTGAAAAAACGGATTATTACCAGTACGGGCTGGGGAATCTTGTCATAGAAACTGATGGAGGCAAGGCGGTGGACTCAAAAGAGAACTGGACGGCCTGTACCGTAATCCTTGATGGAGGCGGTCTCTTTAGAAATCACGGCGCCATGAAAGGCTCAATCCGCGGCCGCGGCAATTCCACCTGGTTCTGGTATCCAAAGAAACCTTACCGGATAAAACTAGATGAAAGCACCCGTTTCATGGGTATGGAAGCAAATCGTGACTGGGTTCTTCTGGCCGATTTCAGGGATGTCACTCACTTGATGAATAATGTGGCGTTCACGCTGGCAAATGAACTGGGCCTTCCCTGTGCCAACCGTTCACGCTATGTCAACCTTACCATAAACGGGCAGGATATGGGCCTGTATATGGTCACCGAGCAGATTGAGGAAGGTGGAAACCGCGTTCCCCTTGACAAAAAGGAAGGCATCCTGCTGGCCCTGGACATGAACGACGGCCCTGCGGAAAATCCCGGAGCCACGGACAACTTCTTCTCCACAGTCTTCAAGACGGCCTGCGCCGTGAAATACCCCAAAGACCCAGACAAGGCGGTGCTGGAAAGGGTCCGGAAGGCCTATGCTGAACTTGAAACGGCAATCGGACGGCGAAAATGGGCCGATATCCAGAAGCTGCTGGACGTGGATTCCATGATAAACTACATCCTGGTGCAGGAGATTATCGGCAACGGGGAGCTTGACAATGATCCAAGCATGCGTAGCGGCTATATACATCGCCCTTCAGACTCAGAGAAATGGGTGATGGGCCCATTCTGGGATGCCGATGCCGGATTTGGCTACGATGCCTCCGACATGTTTAACCGGAACGGTATGTGCCATACCTATTTTATATGGAATCCTCTGGTCTTTGGAACAGAGCCGTATCTCCACACAGGGGCCATGAACGGCACGGCTTCCAACTTTTTCTGCCGCCTGTGGGGCATTCCGGAGTTTGTGCGTATGCTCAAGGCCCGTTGGAACCAGTCTCATGAGCATCTTCTGGAAGTTGCCCTGGACCAGATTGACAAGACTGAAGCCGTGATAGGGGAGGCCGCCGCAAGTGACGGGATGCGTTGGGGAATCAATAAATTCAATCACGCACAGGAAGTTGAAAAGCTCAAATCATGGCTTCGAAAAAGGTTTTCTTACCTTGATTCCGTTATTCGCGCGTATCCTGAAAAAGAGTATTGAGCCTTATTTGGCCAGCGAACTTGGCGTTTTCCCAAATTCCTTGGTGAAACAGCGTGTGAAATACTTGGGGTCATTGAAACCAACTTCATATGCCACTTCAGACACGTTCATGGTGGTGTTCTCCAGCATTTCGCTGGCAACGGAAAGCCTGTATGTGCGTATGAGCTGGCCGATAGACATCCCTGCGGTCTCCTGCAGCCGGTTGTTAAGGGAAGTCTTGCTCATTCCCATCGCCCGGCAGAAGGTTTCAACGTCAAGGTCTGGATTCTTGTAGTACTGCCTGAGGACTTCAAGGGCCTTCTCCATGAAGGAGTCTTCCTGGCGGTTGTCTCCGGAGCGTCTTTCCTGGTCAAAGAGGATCTTCCTTGATGCCAGTTCCTCGTTCTGACGCCTCAGAAGGGCATTTTGGCGGTGTAGTTCATCGGCCTTTTCCTCCACAAGTTTCTTCTGGGCCGATATCTCCCTGGTGCGCTCCTTCACCGTCTGTTCAAGGATGGCCCGCTGACGTCTCAGGGACCTGGTTCTGAGATAGATGATGAGCCAGACTAGCAGCGCCACGAACAGCACCGTTAATAAGCGGAACAGTATTGTATGATGGAAATATGGCTTCACCTGGACAGGCAGCCAGGCAGAGCCAAGAGTCTTCCCCTCGTGGTCTATGGCCTCTACCTGGAAGGTATATTTCCCGCGGGGCAGGGAAGTATAATTGACGGAATGCTCCTTTGGATTAAGTATATTCCATTCTTTGTCATAGCCCTGCAGTTTGGCCCGGTAGTGCACGCGTTCTTTTGCGTCTGTGGCAAGTAGGGCAAAGCGGAATTCGATGGAACGGTCCCTCTCATGCATGACAAGCTTTTGGATGAAAGGGTTTGCAAAGGCTTTCCCTCCAACCTCTATGCCGGTAAAGCGTAGATGACCGTTATCAGTATCGGGAGTGAACTGGGCAGGATTGATGGCCGATAATCCGTTTTCGTGGCCAAAATACAGCAGGCCGTCCGTTCCCTCAAAGGAGTTGTTCCAGTGGAATCTTACACCGGAAAGCCCGTCTTTGATGAAGAATGGCAGAATGACCCCGGTGGCGGGTTCCATCCTGTTAAGTCCATAATCCGTGCTTATCCAGATATATCCGTCGCTGTCCTTGCATATGCCGCGTACACGGTCGTTGGAAAGCCCGTCCCTGGACGTGTAATTGGTAAAGGAATATGTTCCGTCTTTCTG
>CACXNH010000018.1 GCA_902768955.1 uncultured Bacteroidia bacterium
AGGAGGACGGCACTCTCACGCGTGACAAGGCAATAGAACTCCTGAGCTGCCTCTGGATCAAATTCAACAACCAGCCGGCTCCGCCCAAGGTGGGTATCACGGCCCGCGAATCCGGAACCTACAACGACTTCACCAACATCAATATCGGCGGTATAGACCGTGACGGGAATTCCGGCGTGAATGACCTCTCCTATATGATCCTGGAGATTCAGGAAGAGCTTCACGAGCTCCAGCCCGGCCTTTCCATCCACATAGCGGAGAACACCCCGGACAAATTCCTCATTGAAGGCATAAAGGTCATCCGTCAGGGGCACGGCTATCCTTCCATCTTCAATCCTGACACCTACGTGAAAGAACTGGTGCGGCAGGGAAAAACTCTGGAGGACGCCCGCGAAGGCGGATGCTCAGGTTGCATAGAGGTAGGGGCATTCGGCAAGGAAGCATACCTTCTCACCGGATACCTCAATACCCCCAAGATTCTGGAAATCACACTGAATAACGGCGTAGATCCCCTCACAGGGAAGAAAATCGGCCTTGAAACGGGAGATCCCCGCTCTTTCAAGTCCTTCGAGGACCTCTACGGTGCCTGGCGCACTCAGATGGAGTACTTCGTAAACCTCAAGCTCAGCGTGAACAACTACATTGAGCGCATGTTCTCCCTCTATGCGCCCGCCACGTTCCTTAGCCTTTACATCGACGACTGCATTGAAAGGGGCAGGGATTACTACAGCGGCGGCGCGCGTTACAATACCACCTACATCCAGTGTACTGGCCTTGGCACCATCACGGACTGCTTCACCACTCTCAAAAAGCACGTGTTTGAGGATGGCCGGTATTCCATGGACCAGATGCTTGAGGCCGTGGCCGGCAACTGGAAGAAGGAAGAGCCCATGCGCCTTTACATCCGCAACCACACGCCTTTCTTCGGCAACGACGACTCTTACGCAGATGACATTGCCGTTCGCGTGTACAATGACCTTGTGGCCGCAATTGAGGGCCGCCCCAACACAAGAGGCGGAAAGACCCAGCTCAACATGCTCTCCACCACCTGTCACAACTATTTCGGCCAGATGTGCGGGGCGTCCGTGAACGGCAGGTTTGCCCATTTTGCCATTTCAGACGGTACGTCACCGGCCCACGGCTCCGATGTGAAGGGCCCCACCTGCGTCATCCGTTCACTTGGCAAGCTGGACCAGACAAAGAGCGGCGGAACGCTCTTGAACGTGCGCTTCATCCCGCAGCTCCTAAGGCGTGACCAGGACCTGGAGAAGTTCGGGCAGCTCATCCGTGAGTACTTCCGTCTTGGCGGCCACCACATCCAGTTCAACATAGTTGACACCGAAACCCTCAAGAAGGCCCAGGAGAACCCCGACGACTTCCGTGACCTTCTTGTGCGCGTGGCCGGTTATTCGGACTATTTCAATGACATGACCGCCCAGCTCCAGAACGAGATTATCGCCCGTACAGAAAACGAGCAAGTATAGCCGTTAATATTATTTTTTTAAATAACCTGACTTATGAGAGAAAAACTATTAGTTTATTTTTTTTAACAATCCTATTTCAAGGTTGTTCACGTTTGTCTGTTCTTGATGCATCCACGGAGACTCCTTTTTACCTAAACAGGATATCGGTAAATGACATTCAAAAGTATTTGGAATTAAAAAAAGGTATGGAGATGACGAAGGGGATGAATTATGAAATACTCCCCAAAGTTTTCAAGGGTGATACGGTGATGTTTTTGGTGAATTATGATAAAGGATGGGAATTATTGTCAGCCGATAAGCGTGCTCCTATGGTTGTCATGCAAGCTGATGAAGGACATATGACTTTGGATGAATTGTTTACCAATCCGGCGGAAGTGCTGTTTGACACATGGATGTCCGAAAAAATTCATTATTTAAGGAATCATGACAAGGAGGTAGCTGTTGACACTTGTGAATCCAGTTGGAATAGTCGTTTCAACGCCGACATAGGGGAACAATGGATACTGGTTTCGAGAGATACACTTGTAGTCGAACAGGAAATTTATGGCCATTTGACACAAACCAGATGGGGACAGGGTTTTCCTTGGCATGAAAAAATGCCTTATATAGCATATGATTATTATGCTGCTCACTCCGAATATACTAGTACTAACAATATTCATTGCGCGGCGGGATGCTCTCCAGTAGCGTGCGCACAACTGTTATATTATCTTCATTTCAAGATAGGTGTCCCTGAAAAAGCATATGGTAATTGTGATGACACTTATATATATTATCCGGGTACTCATGGAGTTGTAACATCCTCAATGTTAAACCTTGATGCTTCGACATATAGCTCTGACATTTGGAATCAGATGTCGGTTTCTTCTACCGTGGCATCAGATAGTACAAAATATGTTTCTGTATTGTTGGCCCAAATGGGAATGCTGATGGAAACGGATTATAGTCCATCATCAGGATCAACGGATCTCGATGCAAAATCTACAATGCTGAGTAATGAGTTTGGACTCACTTTTTCAGAATATCCATCCTTTAATTACGATATTGTAAGAAATCAGATTGTCAATTACAATTTACCGGTTTTGATTAATGTTTATTATATTAACGGGAGTGGTGTCAGGAGTAATGATCATGCTGCCATCATAGACGCTAGTAAGTATAACAGCTATTTGATAAACAGTACATATGTCGTGGTGACACCTTTTAATGGTTCAACACCGGGGAGCTATGAGTATAGAGTAATACAATCGCCATTAATAGAAAGGTTTGTCGGTTTTAACTGGGGATACCATGGAGATGATATGTTTTCCGGTAGTTCTGTCAAATGGTACAATGCAGATGCTATATCGTGGGTAGGAGGAGGAAACAATTTCAATCGCGTATATAAAATTTGGTACGGTTTTCATTAATAGCTTATCGCCATGCAAAAGTTCATAGTATATATATTGATTCTTTTTTCATTTGTAATGTGCAGAAAGGCCGATGATGATACTCAGAGGCACGATACTCTAATGAATATAAAGGACGCATCGTTGAATCTTTCCACCAAACAGGTTCTGATGAGTCAGAGTAATAATGCATTTACGTTTCATTTGCTGAATGCCATTGCAGAAACCCAAAATGAAAGCTTTGTTTTTTCTCCTCTTAGTGTTACAATGGCTTTGGGAATGATGGCACAAGGCGGAAGTGGTACAACCCGGGAAGAAATTACTGAAGTTTTAGGTTTCGGAGACAATCAAGACGAACTAAACCATTTCTGTCTTAACCTTTTATATAGAGGTATGGCGGCTGACCCCGAAGTTAAGGTTAGCAACGCCAATGTGGTTGTAGCAAGAAATGACATTGTTATCAGTGAAGAGTATTCTTCCGCTGTAGCCGATTATTACGATGCCAAGACCGTAAGTATTGATATTAATGACACTCAAAAAACTGTAAACTATATTAATAATTGGGTGTCAAATCATACTGGTGGAATGATACCTTATATATTGGACGATGCAACCGGGTCTGTTTATCTGGTTAATGCCTTGTCTTTTGAGGGTCCTTGGAGTTTCCCTTTTGACAGTTCGGATATTGTAAACAAACCTTTTTACAAAACAGACTCGGACTCTTTTATAACCAGTATGCTGTCACGAGTGGATGTTCTTCGTTACGGAAAAAGTGAGAACGCGGCCATGGTTCAACTCCCTTACGGTAAAGGGGTATTTGTAATGACTCTGATTATGCCTGATGACGGGATATCAATTGATGAGTTTCTTTTATGTTTTAACTATGATTCGTGGCAAGAGTTCACAAATTCTTTTAGAACGGAAAAGGTCAATTTGCTTTTTCCGCGATTTGAGTCAGAAACAGCGATAGACTTAATAGGAATAATGGAAAAATTGGGCATCCGCTCCGCATTTAATGTTGCCGACTTTTCAAATATGTCATCGGATGTCTCATTTATATCCAGAATGCTTCAAAAAAGTAAAATCGACGTTAATGAAAACGGTACCAGTGCAGCATCTTCAACTGTGGCTGAATTCAAGGATTTTGCGCCAGTTCCGGATGATAGTAAAGTATATGATTTTATCGCAGACAGGCCTTTCCTATTTATGATTTCTGACATTCAAACGGGTACAATTTATTTTATGGGTTGTTTCCGGGGATAGTCGTAAAGATTCTATGAAAATGTGATTTGTATCGATGACCACCGGGACAATTAGCATACGGGGAGCCAGGGAGAACAACCAGAAGGATGTTTCGTTTGATATACCTAAGTACAAGATTACGGTATTCACAGGCGTTTCCGGCTCCGGGAAAAGCTCCCTGGTGCTGGATACCATTGCCGCCAAAAGCCGGAGGGAATTCAACGACATGACCGCCCAACTCCAGAACGAAATCATCGCCCGCACAGAAAACGAGCAAGTATAGGATTATGGAAAAGTTCTTCAACCGGTTTATCAAAGGCCTTTTTGCCATGCTGGGATTCGCGTCCTGCACCACAGCACCCTGGAATGAGCCCAAGGGTATGTATGGGGCGCCGCTTGTGGAGTACGGCGTGCCTTCTGCTACATACCGCTTTATCGGAAAGGTTAGAGGTGAGAATGGGGATGGGCTTCCCGGTATCCGCGTGGCCGTTAAAATGAGCACGCCAATGAATGGTCAGTATATAGAGCGGAACGGGAAGATGGTCCCTTACGTCTGGGAGTACGCCGATACCCTCTTCACGGATGCAGAAGGGAAATTTGCCCGCGAGTACGCCTTGCTCCGGGAGATCGAGAGCATCCCGAAAGATGTTCTGGTAACGGTGGAAGATGTGGACGGGGAAGAGAATGGCGGAACCTTCGCACCCCAGAGCGGCATCCCGTTGGAGGTGAAGCAGTTGGACGAAGGGGATGGCCGCTGGAATTTGGGTACGTTCGAGTCCCAGGCCTATATCAAGTTGGATAAGGAGTAGCCTATTCCTCCTCGTAAAGTCGTTGATAGTGGCAGGTGATGAGCCTGCCACTATCGTCTCTGAGGTGCATGCCGTTTCCTTTGCAGAACTTCCAGTATCTGCACGTGGCGCAGTCGTCTTTTTTCATCCAGTCCCGGTTGCGGTAGGGGAGGAAGCCCTTTTCCCAGATATCTACGAAATTGTCCTTATAAATATTTCCCTGATGGTAATTGGCCCGGATACTGGTACAGGCCGATATGGAGCCGTCGGAGAGCACACCGGCAACGCTTACGCCCGCGTTGCAGAAATAAAAGTTGTCCCGAACGTCGCCTTCGTAATTGCCCAGGAAGCCCTCGCATCCGTAGCTGGCCCCGATGCGGCCTTCTTTGCGGGTAGCCTTGATGAATTCCATGAGTCCACGGAATTCACTGCGGTCCAGTTGCAACTCCGGATCATCGGCCGCACGCCCGGCAGGAAATATGGTGAACAGGCGCCATTGCCTGAGGCCGCAACTGAGCAGGAATTCCTTGATCTGCTGTAAATGCGGGTAGTTGCGTTTGTTCACGCAGGTTACCACGTCAAAGGCAAGGTCCGGTACCGCGCAGGCCATGCGGATGGCCAGTTCCGCACGCCGGAAGCTGCCGGGGACGCCGCGCATCCAGTCGTGATCCTGTTCCAACCCGTCCAGGCTCACGGTCATGGAACCCATCCCGGCGGCCAGCAGCCTTGAGAAACGCTCCGGTGTAAGGGCGAATCCGTTGGTCACCATGCCCCAGGGGAACTCCCGCTCGTAAAACGCCCGGCCACACTGCTCCAGATCCTGTCGCATGAGCGGCTCCCCGCCGGAGACCACAATCATGATGTGGTGGCTGTCCATACCCACGGCTTTCACCTGGTCCAGAACCTTCAGGAAGTCTTCCAGCGGCATGTCCTTTTGCCCAGGCTGCAGTTTGCAGTCGCTTCCGCAGTGACGGCAGTGCAGGTTGCAGCGCAGGGTGCTCTCCCAAAAAATTTCCCGGAGCACATGCGCTTTCACCGCCTTGTCGGAAAGGCGTTTGTGCAGGCTCAGTGCCAAGTAATGCCTAATATCCAAACCCATAATCCTTTGTTTGTTCAAAGATAATACTTCTTTTTTCCGATACGTGCCACCTTCCCGGCAAAATAGCCCCATGTGGATTTTTTCAAAGTTGCCACCGACATCAAAGACACAACCTGGTTTTAAAGGTAAGCCTTGGTGACGGAGGCGGAGCAGGAGGCCATGGCGGCCGGGGCGCCGGCATAAATCACCGACCCGCCGTCTTCACCGGCGCCGGGGCCCAGCTCCAGCACCCAGTCCGCGCTGCGGATCACATCCATGTTGTGCTCTATGAGGTACACGGTGTTGCCCTGTTCCACCAACTTGTCAAACAGGGCCAGGATGTGCCGCACGTCCTTGATGTGCAGGCCGTCCGTAGGCTCGTCTATAATGAACACTTTCCCCGCTTCCCCCAGGTAGGAGGCCAGTTTTAGCCGCTGCAGCTCGCCGCCGCTCAAGGTGGAGAGCGCCTGGTTCAGGTGCAGGTACTTCAGTCCTACGTCTACCAGCGGCCTCAGTTTCTGTTCAATCGCCGTCCCTTTGAAGAAGACCGATGCCAGCCGTACCGAAAGGTCCATCACCTGGGCAATGTTCAGCGTTTCGCCCGTGGCCGGACTGGTATAGGTATAGGCAAGTGCTTCCGGCGCATAACGCAAGCCGCCACAGGCTTCACAAACCGTTTCGATGGAGTCCATAAAAGCCATCTCCGAGACAATTACGCCTTTGCCGCCACAGACCGGGCAGGCGCCTTTCCCGTTGAAGGTGAAATATTCTTCCTTCATCTTGTGCGCCCTGGCAAAGACTTTTCGGATGTCGCCGGCCACATCCATGTATGTGGCGGGGGTGGAACGGAGACTTACCCCTATCTCTTTCTGGCTGATATACACCACTTCTCCCGGGGTGGGCCAGGCTTTCCGGAAGCACTCCATGAGGGAGCTTTTGCCGGAACCGGCCACGCCGGCCACCACGCCAAAGACGCCCAGAGGGAAGTTGACCGTGACGTTTTTCAGGTTGTGCAGCCGGGCATCGGCCACCCTGAAGGTGTCGGTTGCTGAGCGCGGGTGTGCTTTGAACGGCACCTGTTCCTCAATGAGAAGGCCCGTGGAAGTGCCACTTCCCAGCAGCTCCTTGTAGGAGCCTTGAAACACGATGCGGCCGCCGTCGATACCGGGGCCGGGGCCCATGTCCACGATATGGTCGGCAATGCGAATCATTTCCTTGTGGTGCTCTACCAGCAGCACCGTGTTGCCGGCATCCCGCAGCCGCTGCACGGAGCGTTTCATTCGCTCGATATCCCGGTTATGGAGCCCTACGCTGGGTTCGTCCAGAATGTACAGCACATCCGAGAGCGAGGAATTGATGTATTTGGCAATTTTGCAGCGCTGAGCCTCGCCGCCGGAAAGGGTGCCCACCGGGCGGTCCAGCGACAAATATCCAAGGCCTATCTCCTCCAACGCCGAAAGCCGGGCGCCGATGGCCGCTTTCATGTCCACGGCCAGCGGGTCCAGCAGGCCCTGAATCCAGGCATTGAGGCGGGTGATGGACATGGCGCACGCATCGGCAATGTTTTTTCCCTCTATTTTGCAACTTAAAACCTTGGGATTCAGGCGTGTGCCTCCGCAATCCGGACAGGTGCCCATGGTGAGCATGGGGTTCAGTACGGCCGCATGCAGGAGGCCTTCCTCCGAGTTGATGATGCTGCGGTACATTCGGGGGATAATCCCCTCATACTTGGCGCTTTTGGGCCAGCCGGCCGGTGGATTTTTAAGCTTGATCTGCGGACTGTTCAGGAACAGGTCCAGCTCCTGAGGCGTGTAGTCCTTAATCTTTTTGTCCAGGTCGAAAAGGCCGCTCCGCGCATAGCGGATCCAACGCCAGCCGCCCTTCCCGAAAGCGATATAATGGATGGTGTCTTCGTCGTTCAGGCTCTTGTCAAAGTCCACCAGCTTGTGGATGTCCAGCTCACGGATTTCCCCAAGCCCCGAGCAGCGCGGACAACTGCCCTGCGGATGGTTGAAACTGAACGAGTCTGAGTAACCCACAAACGGTTTGCCCACACGGGAAAACAGCAGGCGCATGAGCGCATAGATATCCGTGTAAGTGCCCACTGTGGAGCGGGAATTCTGCCCCGGCTTCTTCTGGTCAATCACAATGGCTATGGGCAGGCCCTCGATGCTGTCCACGTGCGGCCGTCCGTACTTGGGCAGGTACTGCTGGACAAATGTGGGGAATGTGTCGTTGAGCTCCCGCCGGCTTTTGGCCGCGATGGTGTCCAGTACCAGCGAACTTTTCCCTGATCCGGAAACGCCCGTAAAAACCGTTATCTTGTATTTGGGGATATCCAGGGAAAGGTCCTTGAGGTTATTCTCCCGCGCGCCCCGTATGCGGATGGTCTCGTTACTCATACCACAAAATTACAACATCCCCGGCACCTTTGCAAATCCATCCATCCCCGGCCACGGCGCCGGCGTTCGGGGCCGATTTTGCCGGGGAGGCGGCGCCGGGGTTGTTGGTCCGTAAAAATATTAGTAAATTTGAAGGAATCAATGCGTTGGAAAGATGACCGCACTATTTCTCACCCTGCTTTTACAATGGTTCCCCGGATGGATTACATCCTGTGATTCCATCGGGATGCATACCCTTATTCCCCAAGGAGACCCCTTCCAGGCCAATCTCATCGAGAAAGGGCATCTGGGGCAGGTAATTGTCAACTATAAAGTTCAGGACGGCCTCTGGCAAACCCTGGAAGGCAGGCGCAGGAAGTGGGACGGGGGGACCACCTACACGGAAGAAGGCCCGGGCCGGGCCATGGTGGTGACTCAGTCTTTCCGGGAAGAGGCCGACGGCTCCCTGCACTGGGAGATAAGCCTTGAAAACGCCTGCAAGTTTCCTGTATATGTAGGGGACATTGCCGTGGGCATCCCTTGGAAGAGCGGGGGAGAGGAGCCGCAGGAAATCTTTGAGAGGTCCTTCATAAAGCACGCCTTCGTGAGCGGAGACGCCTCTTTTTTCTACTTCACGCGGTTCAGCGGAGAGGCCCCGTACATCATGCTGCTCCCGGATAAAGGAACTCCGCTGGAGTATTTCTCCACCGGGCAGCGAAGGCAGTATCTGGCCTATATCCGGTCCGCCAAAAGCGGAGGTGGGGAAAAGCGCGGCTCCTGGCGGCAGCCCCATACCGGGGATACTTTGCAGCCCGCCCAGACCCGCCGCTACGGCTTTTCCTACCGCGCGGCCGGCAGCTACCCTCAGATGAGGGAATTGATCTATCAAAACGGCGGCATAGACACCAAGGTGGCTCCCGGGATGACGGTCCCAAGGGCGCAGAAAGCAGTTTTCTCCCTCCGGACCAAAGGCGGGATAGAAAGCGTTGAGGCAGAGTTTCCAGAGGAGACGGCCCTTAGACTTCGGGAGCGTAAGGGTGATACCTGGATCTACGAAGTCTCCTTTGAAAAGCTTGGTGAGAACATGCTCACCGTTACCTTTGACGGCGGCCGCAAAACGTATCTGGAGTTTTTCTGCTGCCTCTCCCCAAAGGAGCTCATGGCAAAGCGCAGCGCTTTCCTGACCGGGCACCAGCAGTTCAGGGATACGGGAAGATGGTATGACGGCCTCTACGGCGTTTACGACATGGTCACCGGACAACTTCGGGGGCCGGACAATCCCGACTATTTTGACGAGCGCCTCACCTATTTCCTTGCCTCCGACGACCCCATCCTCGGCAAGGCCCCCTTTGTGGCATCCAAGAACGCCGTGTGGCCGGATGCCGGTGAAATTGAGAGCCTGGAGTACCATCTGGAGCACTTTGTATGGGGCGGTCTTCAGCGCACGGCAGAGGAACATCCCCTGGAATACGGAGTGTATGGCACTCCCAACTGGTATATAAACCGTCATCAGGACCTGCGTGAGACCCAGACGGACTACAAGCTGGGAACCACACATACCTGGCGCACTTATGATTACCCTCATGTGGCCATGCTCTGGTGGGAGATGTACAAGATTGCCCGGGATTATCCGGAAATGGTTACATATGCCCCCGCCGACACCCTCCTCAGACGCGCGGCGGAAACCTCCCGCGTATTTTTCCTCTACCCGAAGGAACTGCTGGGAGAGTACTATGAACCATTCAAATGGGGAGATTACAATGAACTTATCATCCCCGAAATCATTGATGAAATCGAGGCTCACGGCTGGACCTCCCTTGCGGCGGAACTCCGGTCCCAATGGGAGCGGAAGTTACATTATTTCGTTTATGAGGACAAGTATCCCTACCGCTCCGAGTATGCTGCAGACCGCACTGCATTTGAAAGCACCTACGCCTTGGCCAGATATGGCATGCAGAACGGCCTGGATCCTGCCGCCACCCGTGATTTCATGGAACGGCAGCACTATGCCAACCTGGCCTGCAGGGGCGTCCTTGAAAACCAGTGGTATCTACTGGGGAGCGATTTTTTCGGCTCTTCAGACTGGAGCACCATGAGTTATATGGCCAGGATGGGTGGTTGGAGCGTACTTGACTACGGCCTCCGTTATGCCGATGACCCTTATCCCTGGATTCGTCTGGGTTACGCCAGTTACCTTGGTCCTTTCGGCCTGGTGAACGCCGGCGACCAAGACTCGGACTGTGGCTACTGGTATCCCGGCAAGGAAAAGGACGGGGCCATGGGCCAGGCGTTCACTCCTGTAAAATTCGGCCGGGCGTGGATAGGTACCGAGGAAGGCCGCGGTCCATGGCGCTACTGCGGAGAAGGGGATTTGGGCATGTGTGCCATCACCCGCACCGCCGCCACCATCCTGGCCGATGATCCGGACTTCGGCTGGACACTGTACGGCGGTAATCTTTCAGTTTATACGGATGCTTTCCGCTTCATTCCTGAAGACGGGGTGAGCCGGAGCCTGTACATTATTGGCCACAAGCGCCGTATGGCCGTCTCCATAGACCGGGGTCACTGGTCCTCAGAGGTCCCAGTGGAGGTCCGCAAAGACATATCAGGACTTCGTTTGAAGGTGGACGGTAGAGCCGTCACGCTCCGCCTTGAGTGCCTGAAGGGGAAATCGGCCCCCGTTGTACGCTGCTCCGGAAAAACCTTGAAGCCCATCCGTGACCGTTATGGCCGATGGTGCTACTCCCTTGCCGGCCCCTCCTCCTTGCTGGATATTCGTTTCTAAGTCTGTAGCCCGTTAATCTACAGATCCAGTGGAGGATACATCGTGTCCCAGGGGCCGGAGTCCCCTTTGAGGTATTTTGCAAACCAGGCAAAGATGGTGTCCTGCCACTTTACCCTTTTTCCGTAATCCAGGATGTGGTGGTTCTGGCCCTTGACGGCCACAAACGCCGTTTCCCTTCCCAAGAGTTTCAGGGCGGTGAACATCTGGATGCTTTCTCCCACGGGGACATTGGTGTCATCCACCCCGTGCAGGAAGAGGATGGGAGTGTTGACTTTGTCGGCGTTGAAAAGGGGACTTTGCTCCACAATCATCTTCTGGGCGTTCCAGGGGTAGTTGTTGGCTGTTGATACCTCGCAGTAGGAGTATCCCCAGTAGCCTTCTCCCCAGTAGCTTGTGATGTCTGATATACCTGCATGGCTTATTGCCGCCGCAAAGATGTCGGTGCGGGTGACAAGGTACATGGACATGAATCCTCCGAAGGAAGCTCCTATGCAGCCTATGCGCTCCGGATCCACAAATGGATGGGCCTTGCAGAACTTCTGTACACCCTCGATGATATCCTCCGCGCCGCCCTGGCCCCAGGTATTTACGTGGCGTGCGGCGAATTCCTGGCCGAACCCCGTAGCCCCGGAAGGTTGAACTACATAAACCACGTACCCCTGGGCGGCGTATAGCTGGTGGGGGTATCGGCTTTCAAATGACCTGCCGGTGGGGGAGCATCCTGCATAATAGTTCACAATGAGGGGATACTTTTTGGAGGGGTCGAAGTCCGGGGGAAGGTAGAACCTGCCGTAGATTGTTTCCCCGCGGCTGTGGGTGTAGTTCCAGTCCTGAACCTGACCAAGGGTTATGCCTTCAAGGAGTTTGGCCGAGCTGTCTTCAAGAATGGTGCTTTTCCCTTTACGGAGATCCAGCAGCCAGGCCCGCATGGAGTTCATGGTGCCTTCTCCCACGTATGCTATCTTGCCGCCGTTCTGGCTGTATCCGGTCACCAGTTCTTCCTCAATAGGGATACGGGTAATCTTGAGGGTGGAGGGATCTATGGTGAAAAGGGCCTGATAGTCACGGTCTTCAGCAAGGAAATAAATCTGACCGTCGGAGCCGGACCAGTTGTATCTCATCACGCTCTGCGGGATTTGGTCCGTAATGGGTGTGATTTTACCGCTGGCTATGTCCAGGGTATACAGGACCTGGAAAATCATACTGGAGGTCTGGCCGGGGCGGATGTGCTCCCCAATGCCGCCAAAGGCTTCGGGGGAGGCGCTCAGAAGCACTGTTTTGCCGTCCGGTGACATGCAGGCACCGCCTATGAATCCTTCGTCTTTAAAGAGGGTATCGGCCTTCATGGTCCCGAGGTCAAGGAGCATGAGGCTGCCCACCGTGGTGGGGCGCTTTTCAAGGCGGCTGCGGCTGCTGCCGATAAGGAGTTTGCCGCCGTCGGGGCTGAAATCTTCCAGATAATGGGAGTAGGGACCGCAGGTGAGACGGAGGGTGTCTCCGGTAGCGAGGTTATATCTCAGGAGATATGTGCGGTCTCTCCAGCCGCTCTGGCGGTCGTCAGGTTCCAGGATACGGAATACGTCAGGATCTTCCTTTGGGCCGGTTTGAGTACGGGTTATAACAAGATAATCCTCAGTGGGGGCCATGACGGCCCTGCCTTTGGGAAGGCCTGAGGCAAGGACGGTTTCCCTGCCGTTTTTAGGATTAATCTTCACAAGGGTATCTCCCTTTTGAAGGAGAAGGGCCTCCGTAGCGGGCATCCAATGCACATCAAGGGAGTCATACCTTGCCAATTGTTTTCCGCTGGCAATGTCTTTGACAATTGAAAAACTGGTGGTGGAGGGACCGTCCGTGACGGTGAAATGTTCCAGGACCAGTTTCCCGCTTCGGGATAGTTCTACGCGGTCTACTCTTTCCCCGTTGAGGATATCATCCAGGGTGATGTTGCGCTGGGCAAAAGCCGCTGACAGAGAAAACAGCAATGCTGCCGATAAAAGAAAGTGCTTGGTATTCATGTTATAAAGATACGCATTTTTTTGTTAAATGCATTGCATTGGACCTGGTCCACCGCATCATTGGACCTGGTCCACCGCATCATTGGACCTGGTCCACCTCCCGGCTGAGTGAAATCCGTCATTTTGAGCCCTTTTTGAGGGATTTGAGTTGGCGGTCTGAGTGAAATCCGTCATTTTTGCCATATAATGCAGGTTTTCAGTAGCGAAGCTCTTTGGCCGCAAGTAGTTGGCGTACAATCCGTTCCTTTACAAAGACCGAGGTGGAAATCTGATAAGAATTAAGGCCGAATTCACGGTTGAGGATGATTATCAATTTACCCTTATCAGATTCCGTCAGGGCATTCAGGCTACGCCCTCCAAATCGCTTCTGAAGGGTCTGGCCAACAATCATCTCTATTTCATTCTTCCCAAACTCCGCCAACTCGCCCAACCTGTTTGCAATTTGGAAAAAGACTTCGTAGTCCTTAACAACCGACGCCTGAAGTTCTTTGGGGTCTGGAAAAAGGCGGCGTACTGCAGCTATGTCAACAAAGGAGTCCGGCATAAGGCCAATATAGGAATTGACCATCCAGTCAGAAGGTAATTCATCTTCTCCGCCCAGGATCTTTGCCAATGACCGCTTTGAGATGCTGCCTGCCGGAATTCTTTCCAAGGCCGACGGAATGTCTGAGTAATACACCCATGCAGAACTCCAGAGATAGCAGCCCACTATTCCAAGGCCCTTCTCCAATGGATTCCGCAGGACATAGATTATTTCATTTTTGAGCTGCACCTGTGATTCAATCTTTGTAAGTTTGAACCAGTAATCTTCCGGCAACGGGGAGAAACCGTCCTTCTTGAGCCGGGCCGACAGTTTCCGTCTCAGATAATCAAATGCTCTCAAGCACTTGGACCCGGTCCCGTGGAGGACAATGTGTATATGGTTGGGCATAAGCGTAAACGCATAAATGATAATACCGAACCTGATACATATACAAGCGAGCCGGCATAAACCGATGCAAACGTAATAATACCTCCGGCTAAACAGGCAGCTGCATTGAGCCAGCCCGTTCCAATCCCGGAAGCAAGAACTGCAAGCAGCAGAAATGCAATCACAGGGATATAATGAAAGCCCCAGAAGTTGCTGTTTCTGCTCTTGATTATTCCATACAGTCTTGCGGTCTCTTCACCTGTGCCCCTCTTGCTTTTTACCCAGGATGTCAAAAAGAGTGCAGTCAGAAGAGCTGCAAGTATACAAACCAGTGAAAGAATTTTATACATATCGATAGCCTGTCTATCAGTTGAATATTGCTACGATAGCAAGTGAAACAATAATGTAGATGATTGCAGCCACAGTTGTTATCTTAGCGAGAAGAGCATCATATCCTCTGCTCTTTCTCTTACCGAACAGCTGCTCAGCTCCGCCCGCGATCGATCCTGAAAGTCCGTCGCTGTTACCTGTCTGAAGCAGGATGCTGATAATAAGAATAATACTTGCTGCAAGAAGAATTATCATTAAAGCTGTATGCATAGCTTCCTCCAAAATCTTTAAAATAGAACTAAAGTGTCCGATTCTGAGATCCGCAAAATCGAACACTTTATAATAACACTCATATTTTGGTGTGTCAATGAAAGCTATTTAAGTTGTGCAGCAGCATCTACGATAGCAGAAAAATCATCGACTTTGAGACTTGCTCCTCCGATCAGTCCTCCGTTGATGTCAGGCTTAGCAAGAAGATCAGCAGCGTTGGAAGGCTTCATGCTTCCGCCGTAGAGGATAAGAATCTCATCTGCAGCTTCATTATCATACATTCCGCCGAATACTCCTCTGATGAATGCACACATCTCTTCAGCCTGCTCAGGTGTAGCTGTCTTGCCGGTTCCGATAGCCCAGATCGGCTCGTAAGCGATAACAACCTTTGTAGCCATATTGCGAGGAATACCTTCGAAATCAGCAAATACCTGATTGGCAACGAATGTCTGCTCGCCTTTTCCTTCTCTGACTTCAAGCGACTCGCCTACACAGAGGATCGGTGTGATCCCGGCTTCAAGGAGGGCTTTCAGCTTCTTGTTGACTGTTAAGTCAGTTTCGCCGAAGTACTCTCTTCTCTCAGAATGACCGACGATGCAGTAATCCACACCGATTTCCTGAAGCATTGGTACTGAGATCTCGCCTGTGAAAGCGCCTGATTTCTCAAAGTGTACGTTCTGAGCACCGAATCCGATACCGCTTCCGGCAAGCTTGCTTCCTACTTCTGCAAGCTGTGTAAACGGTACAAGTATTGCTACTTCCTCAGCGTTAGTAAAATTCTTTGCTTTGAGCTCCTCAGCAAAAGCGCCTGCTTCACTTGTGAGCTTGTTCATTTTCCAGTTTCCAGCGATTAAAAACTTTTTCATTTTTCCCCCGTTTCTCTATTTATCCTCAATAATAGCTATGCCCGGCAGTTCTCTTCCTTCAAGGAATTCAAGGCTTGCGCCCCCGCCTGTACTAATATGTGTCATTTTGTCTTCGAGTCCGAACTGTGTTACAGCTGCTGCGCTGTCTCCGCCGCCGATCACTGTAGTGGCATCTGATTCAGCAAGACATTCAGCAATAGCTTTTGTTCCGACTGCGAAGTTTTCCATCTCGAACACTCCCATCGGACCGTTCCAGACGATTGTCTTAGCCCTCGAAAGAGCTTCCTTGTACAGAGCGATTGTCT